>DATITT010000470.1:0-15137 GCA_035467435.1 Arthrobacter sp.
CATGTGTATAAACTCCGTTCCCCGCCGATGATGAACTGGGCGGACAGCTGGCGCTGCGTTGTGGCTGACTTTTGAAGTCACGAGTCGTTTCGTCCTCTGGTTACGTGAGTTCTATGGGCTGGTGCCTGAGTGCATCATGCCTGTTTGCCCCCGAGGGGCCGCACTTCGGGCGGCCCTTTCACGGCCCCTCATCCGAAGTCACCGTACCCACTGAACTGATGGTTCACGCAGTCAACGGAGCCAACGGAGTCAACGGAGTCAACGGAGCCGAAGAAGCGTGTGCCGGATGCACTGAGGAGGCCAGTTGCGGCTTTGGAACAGACCGTGGCTGCAGCATTTAATCGGCGGCCGGCAGCCGCAAACCTGCACCGAGGCCTTCCGAATCCAAATATCAGCGAGAGCCACCATGGGACATTCGTTCCGGCCTGCCGTGTCCGCTGGCCTTTGATGACCGTATGAGGTCCTCTGTGCGGCTACGGGAGCGGTCGGCGGCCGTAGAGGCCACCGCGGGCCCTGCATGCCGCCGTGAAGGCGTCCAGGGCCAGCCCCGGCACCGTGCAGCCGTCCCTGCAGTGGAGCACCTGTACGGCCCTGACCGCGCCGGCTGGGTGTTGGCAGCGGACATGTTTCACGTGAAACATCATCCGACTACGTGCAGTTTTGCGACTGCCGCCGCTGCTTAGCTGCCGAATACGGGCTTCACCAAAACCACGATTTGTCCCCAACACAGTACGTTGCGCGGCTTCGTAAACAGAATTCCGCTTCACGACAGGCCGAGCATGCGTCGCCGTTCAGACGCCTACGACAGGGAGGCGCAGACCCGCCGGCCACCCGGTGTTGCCACGCAAAGGACCATTTCACATCAGATGAGAGTCCAATATCGATTCACCGAGGCGAAAAGGGCAATGCGAATGCCACCCGTCGTCGCGGAACCAGGCAGAGATGTTTCACGTGAAACGCCGCGGTGGCTGCGTGGCGGACGGAGTGCTGGGATATTGTTTCACGTGAAACATGGAGGGTTCCGCGGCAACAGACGCAACTGCCGAAGCGCGTTCGCAGAGCCTTGGTGGCTGTTCGACGCGCGTGCGCAGGACGATTTGATGTATCCCATTGAACTCCTGGAGTCCATCTATGAGTCCTGCCAGAGAAGAAGCTATGCGATGCTCACGACCTGAATAGACGCCGCAGCGTGCGCGCTCCGGCGACGTTTCACGTGAAACATTACCGCTCCGTCCACCAAACTCTTTTGAGTCGATCCCTGAGGGACTGCCTCGAGGTGGCCCTGGGAACCGGACGCCACTCGCGCCTCTCCCGGAAGGGAGCCCGTGCTGGCTGGGCCGTCCACCACAACATGCCCCAGAAGCCGGTGAGTCCGGGAACTGGTGACCGTCCCTGAGGCTGAATAGTCCTATGACGATTTTGGGACGGCATGCAGTCTGTGCGGCTAATCCCAGACTAGGCTTCCCGCGGATGATTGGGACGCTTTAGCCGGGATACGGCAGGTCGCCTCCCGCCTCCCCCGGTGTCGTTTCCTACAATGATTCTTGCTACTGGTCGTACGACGTCGCACCGTGTTTCACGTGAAACCTGATCCGCAGATCGGCGCAGGCGGTCCGCCAACTCGTGGAGTAAACGAAGTGGCGACTCCGGACGGCGCCGATGACCCGGAGCCGGACCCGGAGCCGGACTTTGCGACGGTGCAGACAACGCAAGGACTAGAGAATTGTCTGAAGTAGAACAGCCGATATGAGCTGTAATACGTATTCAGCGTCCGGGCAGGTCCGCCGAGGCCCCGCACCCGGGCCAGGCGCACCAACACGGTACAAAAAAGTGGCCCCGCTTCCTGCGACGGAAGCGGGGCCACTGTGGCGCGTCGTCTGTGTCGAGCACAGACTGCACAGGAACTAGGACAAAACGTCCGCAAATTCCTTCTCGAAGAACTGCTTGGGGCGGGCTCCGATGACGGTACCCTTCACTTCGCCGCCCTGGAACAGGTAGACGGCGGGGATCGATGTGATGCCGTACTGTGCTGCGATCGCAGGGTTGTCGTCAACGTTCACCTTGACGACGTCCACCTTCTCGCTGTACTCCACGGAGATCTCATCGAGGATCGGTCCAAGCTTGCGGCACGGGCCGCACCATTCGGCCCAGAAATCCACAATGACCGGCTTGTCGGAAGCCAGTACATCGGTGCTGAAACTAGCATCCGTTACGTCTTTTGCGTTGCTCATAGCCCTGTCTCTCTTCGGTTGGTTGCTGCGCGCCGATTAGGCGTGGATGTCTGCAAGGTAGTGCTCGACGTCGAGAGCGGCCACACAGCCGGATCCCGAGGCCGTGATGGCCTGACGGTAGGTCGGGTCGATGACGTCGCCGGCTGCAAAAACACCCTTGATGCTGGTCTTCGATGTGCGGCCCTCGACGGCAATGGTGCCCTCGGGGGTCAGATCCAGTTTGCCCTTGACGAGGTCGGTACGGGGGTCGTTGCCGATTGCCACAAAGACGCCCGTAACGGCGAGCTCTGTCTCGGTGCCGTCCACGAGGTTCTTCAATCGAAGCCCGGTGACCTTCTCCTGGCCGAGCACATCCTCGACGCCGGTATTCCAGACAAAGTTGATTTTCTCGTGTGCCAGGGCGCGGTCGGCCATGATCTTGGAGGCCCGCAAGGTGTCACGGCGGTGGACCACGGTGACTGACTTCGCGAACTTGGTGAGGAACAGTGCCTCTTCCATAGCGGAGTCGCCACCGCCAATTACGGCAATGTCCTGGTTTTTGAAGAAGAAACCGTCGCAGGTTGCGCACCAGCTGACACCGTGGCCGGAGAGGCGCTTCTCGTTCGGCAGGCCGAGCTCACGGTAGGCGGAACCTGTCGACAGAATGATGGAGCGCGCCTGGAAGGTCTCCCCGGAGCCGGTGGTTACGCTCTTGATGTCGCCGTCGAGATCCAGGTCGGTAACGTCCTCAAACTGGATTTCGGTACCGAAGCGGGCGGCCTGCTTCTCGAAGTTTTCCATCAGGTCCGGGCCCATGATTCCATCCGGGAAACCCGGGTAGTTCTCGACGTCGGTGGTGTTCATCAGCTCGCCTCCGGCGGTTACTGACCCGGCAAGGAGCAGCGGCTTCAGGTTGGCGCGCGCCGTATACACCGCGGCGGTGTATCCTGCGGGGCCGGAGCCTACGATGATGACATCACGTACTTCGGACGCGGTGTTTTCTGCGTTGCTCACTGGACGGTGAACCTCTTCCTTTGTCGATGCGCCCGCCTGGATGACCGGCCACATGGCACAACTACCATTTGGTGCTGAATATTCCGCTCGGCCCGGGCATTTCGGGAGGACACTATCACTCAGGTGCCTTCCTGGCACCGAGGAGAGCCGGGCAACTGGGCGGGTTTCGGGCCCGCTACTGGACCTTGATCTCGGCCAGGCGAAGGCCAAACCCGTAGCGGGTCTTCGGGGCCGCCAGCTTGGGCAGGGTCTTGATGGAGACGATGACATACTGCGCGGTGGTGGGCTCCTGCAGCGGCATCGTCAGGTCCGGGGAGGTGAAGCTGTTGCTTCCAACCTGCTTCGCGCCGTCGAGGGACGGACGGTCGTTGGTAAAGACGCTGATGCTGCCGCCGGAAGCCCCCAGCTGGCTCAGCGTCACCGAGGAAACTTCGGCAGGGCGCTCAAGCTTGACGACGAGTGGAACCTCTGTGGCCAGGCCACCCCAGTCGTTCGTGGCGAATTCCATCTCCGACCAGTAACTGGCGGCATTCCCGTCGAAGGTCTTGACCAGGTCCCCGTCATAAGTTCCGGCAAAATCGAAGTTTCCCAGCCGTGTGACGTTCTCAATGGCGGGCGGACCGGCGGCCGGCTCGGGGGTGCCGGAACCAGAAGGCCCTGCCGACGGCGTGGAACCGGGGGCGCTGGTGGATGCACCTCCTGCGATGGTCCCCGGGGTGGTCTTGAAGAGACTGCCGAGGTTGGTGACAGCAAGAACCAGGCCGACCACGAGGACGGCGGCCAGCAGTCCGCCAACCAGCCAGCGCAGGGAGCGGGGCTCGCGCTGAGGTTCCTCGTCCTTGCCGTAGTACTCGTCATCGGACGTTGAGTCGCTGCTGCGGGCCGAGCCCGGGAAAAATCCGGGGGCCCGGTCAGCGGAGGCAGCCGCCGGGGCCGCAGACGCCGATACTTGACCCTGCCGGGAATCCCGCCCGCTGTCGTGGGCGGGGTGTTCGTAGTCCTCGTCTGACCACAGTGAAACCTTGGGTTTTTCCGCAGCAGCCGGTGGTGTTGAGTCACGTGAAACGGCGTCCGGGGAGCCGCCCTGGACCGGCTGGGGAGCCGTTGCGTGAGGGGCGGCCTCCTGGCGGGCAGTTTCGGGGGACTTTGCCTTGGAAGACTCCGTTGCTGCGGCGGCACCGGCGGCAGCGGCCGAGGCGGCCGGACGCAAAGGCGGGCGGGCCGGAGAAACCGGCGGTACCGCCGGTTTGGCTTTTTGTGCCGGCGCGGCTGACTGCTGCTTCTGCCCGTAGTTGATATACCCGGAGTCGACCTCTTCTTCGTCGTAGAGGCCGTCGTAGGTTTCGGGCTCGTGGGAGCGGGGCTGACCGAAGATTTCGCTGCCCAGCGTGTCCGTGAAAAACGGTTCGATGTAGGGCGGGTTGGACGACACCACCAGGTCCAGCAGGTCAGCGGCCGAGGTGTGGTTGGTGATGAGGTACGTCGTGTCGTCACTGACGCCCAGATCGAGGATCTGGACACTGCCGGGACGCTCCCCTGTGGCGACTTCCCGGGCACTCTGTGCCACCTGATCGGCATTGTCGGGACCGGCCACAAGGATGCTCACGGCACGGTTGAGTACCTGGTCCACCCCGTCCAGCACCAGATCCTGGTCATGTGAGGTCAGTACAGTGGCAGTGACCTTGTAACGGCCACCTAGTACTGATCCGACATCGATCGGGTGGGACACGAGCTCCTCCTAGACTGTCAGGGAGCTGCCGAGCTGATCACCTCATCGGTGACCGCAGGCCGTGCGGCAAAGCCGGTGGACCCCCGCGTCTGCAACTCCCCTTGTTAGTCTCCGATCCTAGCCGATGTGCCGGTCCCGGCCACGGAAGCACGGCGCCGCGGACCCGGCCGGTTACTATTTCTTCTTCTTGCCGCCGGACGGGAAATAAGGGTTGTGCCCTGCGGGGCCCTGGTCGGTTCTGCGCCTTGGCAGAGGGACGTCGCCGTCCAGGCCGCCCTCCGCGGTGCTGGGCAGATCCTCGGCGGGCAGGTAGCCGCCTTCCGGCCCGGCTCGTCCGGACCGATCGTCCTGTTCGTCCAGGTCGGGACCGGCGCGGAAGGAGGCGGCGTCGAACTCCCCGGAAATCCTTGGAATGAGTCCGGTATCCACCGAGACAGTGGCACGTTCCGCCCTCCTCTGCGTGGCAGCGGTGCCGTCAGGAAGGTCCCCGGCGGGCTCCGCAGGCGGGCGGCGGCGCAGGCGCCCGAGCAGCGGCTGCAATAGGTCGTTCAGCTCGGTCACGCGGAAGAGCTTCAGCAGCAGCAGGTAGGCCGCAAGCATAACGGGCCCGACGACGGCGATCGTCACCAGTGCGGCGGCTGGGGTGCTCCAGGCGAAGCCGTCCCTGCTGTAACTTCCCATCAGCCACAAGGCCACGGCACCGGTCAGGGCGGACCCCAGCCCGGCGTAGCCCATCCTGATGTAGGAGTTGGCAATCCGCGGCCCGTCCAGGTGTCCCAGGAGCCTGCGCAGGAAGATCGCGCTGACGATCACGGACAGGATATTGCCGCCGGTGTAGAGGAGGGCGATGGCGAAGATGATCTGATCGAACGGCAGGAATTGGATCGTGAATGCGGCCACCACATTCACGAGGGCCAGCACCAGCTGGATGAAGAACGGTGTCCGGGCGTCCTCGTTGGCGTAGAACACGCGGGACATCATGAAATTGGCGCTCATGAACGGTGTGCTGAGAGCCAGGATGGTCAGTGTCTGGGCCAGCATGACGCCGTCCTGGGGCACCCCGCCGGAGAAGAACATGCCCAGCGGTCCGGCCAGCGCGAACAGGGCCAGGGCCCCGAACACCGTGGCTACTGCCATGGTGCGGAGCCCGTGGGAGAGCGCGTTGCGGAGCGCGGCGTGGTCCCCGTCCTGCGAGGCCCGGGTCATCCGGTTGAACAGCACCGTGGCCAGCGACAGCGCAATGATTGAGTGCGGGAGCAGGTACAGCTGGCTCGCCACTTCCAGCACGGCGTTGCCCGGCAGCGTGTCGGCGGCCGGGTCCCCTGCTTGCTCCAGCCGGAGCCGTTCCGCGCCCGGAATCGTGGCGATGCGCATGACATAGAGGAAGGCCAGCTGCCCGACGGCGGCCGTCGCCAGGGTCCAGACGCTCAGCCTGGCGGCCTGGCCCAGTCCGACTCCGCGCCAGCCGAAACGCGGCCGCAGCCCGAGCCGGAGCCGGAACACCGGGATCAGCAGGATGGCGGTCTGGGCGATGACTCCGAGGGTGAAGAAACCGGCAACCAGGAACGTCTGGGTGGAGTCCCAGGTGTCCAGGGTGTGGGGGTTGTCCGCGTTGGCGCCGAACATCCAGATGAACATGCCCAGTCCGGCGATCGCGACAATATTGTTCAGGATCGGCGCCCACATCGCGGGCCCGAACGCGCCGTGGGCATTGAGCACCTGGGTCAGCAGGGCGTACAGCCCATAGAAAAAGATCTGGGGAAGGCACAACAACGCGAAGGACACAGCGAGGGCCTTCTGCTCCGGAGAGTATCCCTGGGTCGTCAGCTCTATGACCCACGGCGCCAGCAGCGTCACTGCCAGCGTGAGGGTCAGCAGCACCAGCACAGCCAGCGTCAGCAGCCGGCTGATGTAGTCCGCTCCCTTGTCCGGAGCCTTGCTGGCCTTGATGATCTGGGGCACCAGGACGGCATTGAAGACGCCGCCCGCCACCAGCAAGAAGATCAGGTTCGGCAGGTTGTTCGCGTTGATGAACGTGTCGTTGACCGTGGAGCCCAGACCGAGGGCGGCCGCCAGCATCCAGGTCTTGGCGAAGCCCAGGAAACGCGAGACCAGCGTTCCCGCGGCCATGATGGCGCTGGAACGGACTTCTCCGGATTGGACGGCTGTGGAATCGGCGGGGCCGGAGTGCGCGGGGGTGGGTTTGGCTGATGACATCGTCTTCATCGTCTCACCCGGGCACGGCTTTGGGTGCTATCCACGTCGGTGAAAGGGGGATCGTGTGGCCCTAGCGGTTTTCGGGCAGAACTTCTTTGGCGAGGTCGGCGATGCGGCGCTCGTTCGGGAAGGAGAGCTTCCGGGCCAGTTCATGGATGGGAACCCAGGCGACGTCCACGGCTTCCTTGTCCGGATCATTCTCGATCGTCAGTTCCCCGCCCGTGGCCTGCAGCAGGTAGTGGTGGACGGTCTTGTGGACGCGGTGCCCGCTGACCGTGAACCAGTAGTCGATGCTTCCCAGCGGCGCGAGGATCTTGCCCTCAATGCCGGTTTCCTCCGCGATCTCACGCACGGCGGCTTCCTCGTTGCTTTCCTTGCCTTCCGGATGGCCCTTGGGCAGGCACCATTCCAGACGTCCGCCGCGATTGAGGCGGGCAATAATCGCAACGCGGAGTTCGGCGTCGGAGGTATCCACCACAACGCCGCCCGCGGAGATTTCCTCCACGGTGGGGAGCGAGGCCTGTCCGGAGTGCTGCACCGGCGCGACATTGGCACCGATTGCCGACGGCAACGGTGCGTTTGTCCTCCTGCCGGGAGCGCTCGGTACGGGATGGGCCATGAAGTCCACTCTAACGACTCTTGTCCGCACTTGATGACCTAAACATGGCAGGAAAGTGGACGGCCGGGAAAGTGGATCGCCCGTTCCGTTCCCGGATTTGGTGCCAGCGGCCGGACTCGGGGAGCATTCGGTGTGGTGCTGGCCCGGATTTCTGACAAGCTTAAGAAACTATGGCGCACGCACATCACAAGACTGACCCGCACACTGTTGATTTCCAGGTAGACCCTGTGGTTCTGGAGCTTGGGCAGCGGTTTGTCGACGCCGGCCACGAACTGTCCCTGGTGGGTGGGCCCGTGCGCGACCTGTTCCTGGGCCGGGTGTCCCCGGACCTGGACTTCACCACCGACGCCACCCCGGACCAGACGGTAACCCTGATCAGGAAGTGGGCTGACAACTACTGGGAAATCGGGCGCGCCTTTGGCACCATCGGGATGCGCAAGGCCGGCTTCCAGATCGAAATCACCACGTACCGCGCCGAGGCGTACGATCCCGACTCACGCAAACCCGTGGTGGCGTTCGGAAAGTCGCTGACGGATGACCTGCTGCGCCGAGACTTCACGATCAACGCCATGGCACTGAGGCTGCCCGCGCTGGAGCTCGTGGATCCTTTCGGTGGCGTCAGGGACCTCCACGCGTCCATCCTCGCCACCCCGGGGGCACCGGAAGACTCCTTCTCCGACGATCCGCTGCGCATGATGCGCGCCGCCCGCTTCGCCGCCCAGCTGGGGATTATGGTGCACGATGACGTCCGTGCGGCAATGTCCCGGATGGCTGAACGGATCACCATGATCTCCGCGGAACGTGTCCGCGAGGAACTGGTCAAGATCATCTGCGCGGCGCACCCCCGGGCCGGGGTGGACCTGCTCGTGGACACGGGGCTGGCCGACTTCGTGCTGCCCGAGGTCTCCGCCCTGCGCCTCGAATCGGACGAGCACCACCGGCATAAGGACGTCTACCAGCATTCGCTCCAGGTGCTGGAGCAGGCCGCCGCGCTCGAAACGGATGCCGACGGCGCCGTTCCCGGGCCGGACTTTGTGCTGCGGTTCGCGGCTTTGATGCACGACGTCGGGAAGCCGGCCACGCGCCGTTTCGAACCGGGCGGCGCGGTGAGCTTCCGGCACCACGACATGGTCGGGTCCAAACTGACAGCAAAACGGATGAAGGCGCTGCGCTTCGACAACGACACGATCAAGGCCGTGGCCAAGCTGGTGGAGCTGCACATGCGCTTCTACGGGTACGGCGATGCCGGCTGGAGCGATTCGGCCGTCCGCCGCTATGTCACGGACGCCGGTCCGTTGCTGGAACGGCTGCACCGGCTGACCCGCTCGGACGTGACCACCCGCAACCAGCGCAAGGCCGAGCGGCTTGCCTTCGCCTACGACGATCTGGAGGCCCGGATCGCGGCCCTGCGGGAGCAGGAATCGCTGGAGGCTGTCCGTCCGGACCTCGACGGCGGGCGGATCATGGAACTCCTGGGACTCAAGCCCGGCCCGGTCGTCGGTCGCGCCTACAAATTCCTGCTGGAGGAACGGATGGAGCACGGCCCGCTGGATCCCGCCGTCGCCGAGGCCAAACTGCACGAATGGTGGGCTGCCCAGCCTGAGTCCGCCGTCGCACTCTCAACTGAGGAGTCCTAAGTGATTGCACCTTCCAACGCCCCCCGCCCGCAGCTGTGGATCCTGCGGCACGGCGAAACGGAGTGGTCCAAGAGCGGCCAGTACACCGGCCTCACCGACCTCCCGCTCACCGTGGAGGGTGAGCAGCAGTCCGTGGAGGCACGCAAGGTGCTCGACGCCGTCGACTTCGACCTGGTGCTGACGTCCCCGCTGCGGCGGGCACGCCGGACCGCGGAACTCGCCGGCTTCCCCGACGCCCAGCTGGAACCGCTCGCGGTCGAGTGGGACTACGGCGACTACGAGGGCACCAGCTCGGACCTCATCCGCAAGGACAACCCGGAATACCTGATCTGGACCCATGGCGTGCCGAATGGCGAAGCCCTCGATGACGTCGCCGCGCGCGCGGACAAGATCGTGGCGAGGGTGCTGGAATCCGGCCTGGACAACGTGCTGATCGTGGCGCATGGACACTTCTCCCGGATCCTCACCGCCCGGTGGCTGGGGCTCGATCCCCACGAGGGGCGGCACTTCATCCTGGGAACCGCGAAAGTCTGCACGCTCGGCTGGGACAAGAAGACCCCGGCAGTGGTCCGCTGGGGCCTATAAATACGGTTTAGAAAATAACTTCAGAGAAGTTTATGAATGCGGTAGTCAAGCGCCGCATTCATGGTGTATTTTTATTTCTGACCCCAGAGCATCCTGCCGGGGTCGAGGCGCGCGTTGCCCGGCCAGTCAGCCGGAGCCACGGCATAACAGAAAAGGAGGTTGGGAGAAATGATTACTTTTACTAGCGGATGGATGTACTTCGTCACCGCCACCCCGGCCTCTGACGCTGAACCGCGCCCACATTTCGGCCCGACTGCCTCCTGATTCTACGTGCCGTGGCCAGGTCTTTGACCTAGGCCCCGGAACCAAGGCGATACCGGTTCTTCCCTTCCCGGGAGTTCCGTGACAGCGGACTGACCCACGCGGAACCCCACGGTTGCGCAGCATCCCCAAAGTTCGGCACCCAGCTTCTTGTTGGGGTGCGGCGCGCTGCGTCCAGGGGCCTCCTTTCGCTTTGCGAAATCGTTTTATTAATGCCGGGTGTTTCCATGCCCAATTACGGCCTTTTCTTCCTCAATTCACAGGGGACTTAATTGGCATGCCCAATTACCCGCACTTCCAGCAGCATCAAAGAAAGGCTAACCGTGACAATCGCCAGCACCCCAGCCCGACCATGCAGCACGAGCCGGCGGCGGGAGGTGACCACCATGAAGCAGAAGCTCCAGAGAATCCTGCGCCGGGCCCTCAAACCGGCCCCAAGGCACACAACGCTGTTCAACGGACAACTCCTCGACCAGAAGCGTGAAGACGTCTACGTCGTCATGCACCAGCTGGGCCCCATCCGCTGAGGCAGGTGCAGGCCATCGAAGGAGGAACTGATGACTGACATCGGAACTGATCCGCAAGGAGCCCACGCGGCGAACGCGTGGGCTCCCCCTTTTAAGTCCCCGTTTAGCCACCCGGCCGGCACAGCACGGGCACCTGCAGCTGCGCCGGTAAGCTCAGGGACATGCAGGAGACAAAGCCGCCGGAACACCGCAGACGTGTCCGACTGGTCATCCCGAGCCGCAGCGACCCCCTGCTGAGGAACTTCACGGAACTGATCGGTGGACCCATGGGCCGCCGCAGCGCCCCCGGCATCGTCTCCCCCGGTTTTTTCACCGTGGAACGCGTCCTGATCCTGCTCACCGTGCTGGCAGCTGTCATCGGGATCGTCCTCAAGTCGTATTGCCGCAGCAATGGCTGGGAAACCCCGGGCCAGTTCTACGCGACCTGCTATTCGGACTTCCCGGAACTGTTCAAGAACCGCGGACTCGGCGACGGTGCCTTTCCCTTCATCACGCAGGGGACGTTCTTCGAATACCCCGTCCTCATGGGCTTCATCGCCGGCGCCACGGCCCTGCTGGTGCCCGGCGAAGGCGTCTCAGCCAGCCGCATCCTGGCCTACTTCGACATCAACGCCGCCCTGATCCTGGCCGTCTGGATCGTCACGGTACTCGCTACGGCACGGAT
The DNA here is from genome assembly GCA_035467435.1 of Arthrobacter sp. Classification (GTDB taxonomy): domain Bacteria; phylum Actinomycetota; class Actinomycetes; order Actinomycetales; family Micrococcaceae; genus Arthrobacter. Next base: position 11,464 of record DATITT010000470.1, read on the forward strand.
GGCCCGCCGTCGGCCGTGGGACGCGGCCATGGTGGCGGTGGCCCCCGGCATCATCCTGGCCGGGACCATCAACTGGGACATGTGGGCTGTTGGGCTGCTGGCCCTCGGCATGTATTGCTTCTCCCGGAACAAACTTGTACTGGCGGGGATCTTCATCGGGCTGGGCACCGCAACCAAGCTCTACCCGGTGCTGATCCTCGGCGCGGTCCTGCTCCTGGCCCTGCGTACCGGCAGGATCCGCGCCATTCTGGTGACCGCTGGCGCCGCCGCCGCCGCGTGGCTGGCCGTCAACGTCCCGGTCGCCGCCGTCAACCCGGAAGGTTGGAAATACTTCTACCAGTTCACCGAGGACCGGCCCGCCGGCTACAGCTCGCCCTGGTTTGCGTACAACCTCGTCGCCGGCAGGCTGGGCTGGCTCCCCCTGCAGCCCGAGGCGATCAACACCCTGGCCCTGAACCTCTTTGTGCTGGCCTGTGTGCTGATCGGGGTACTGGCCCTGGCCGCGCCCCGGCGGCCCCGGCTCGCGCAGCTCGTCTTTCTGATCATTGCCGCGTTTATCCTGACCAACAAGGTCTACTCGCCCCAGTTTGTCATCTGGCTCATCCCGCTGCTCGCCCTGGCCCGGCCGCGCTGGCGCGACTTCCTGATCTGGCAGACCTTCGAGGCGCTGCATTGGGCAGCCGTCTGGATGTACCTCGGACAGGTGACGAGCGGCGGCGTCACCCAGCACAATATTGATATGCCCTACTACGTCCTCGCGGTGGTCTTCCATATGCTCGCCACCGGCTACCTGATGGTGCGGGTGGCCTGGGAAGTCTGGGAGCCCAGCCATGACGTGGTCCGCCGCTACGGGATGGATGATCCGCAGGGCGGGCCGTTCGAAGGCGTCCCGGACCGGCTGCGCGTGGACCTGCTGCGCCCCGCGTCGTCCGTGCTGCCCTGGCGGAAGGTGCCCGCGGATGCCTGATGTCGCCGTCGTCGGATCAGGACCGAACGGGCTCGCCGCGGCGGTGACCCTCGCCCGTGCCGGGCTGAAAGTGCACGTCTACGAAGCGGCGCCCACCCCGGGCGGCGGGCTGCGCACCGCGGAACTCATGGAGCCCGGCCACTTTCATGATGTCTGCTCGGCGGTGCACCCGATGGCTCTGGCCTCGCCGTTCTTCCGGCAATTCGAGCTGTCCCGGCGGATCCGGCTTGAGGTTCCCGAGGTCTCCTACGGCACACCGCTCGACGGCGGCCGGGCGGCCCTGGCGTACCAATCACTCGAGCGCACGGTGGCGGAACTGGGACGCGACGGTCGCGCCTTCGGCCGGTTGATGGCCCCGCTGGTGCGGCGCGCGGACGGCGTCACGGACCTGACGCTGAACCAGCTCCTGCGGATACCGCACGACCCGTTGGCGGCCGCCCTGTTCGGTGCCCGGGTTCTTGAGCAGGGCACGCCGCTGTGGGGGCTGAGGTTCCGGGAGGACCTGGCGCCGGCGCTGCTGACCTGGGTCGCCGCGCACGCGGTGGGGCGTCTCCCGTCCCCCGCTCCGGCCGGCGCGGGCCTCATGCTGGGAACCCTGGCCCACACGGTCGGCTGGCCCGTCCCTGTGGGCGGCTCCGCAGCGATCGCGCAGGCGATGGTGGCGGACATTGAAGCGCACGGCGGGGCGGTGGAAACCGGGGCCCGGATCGGATCCCTGGCGGAACTGCCGCCGGTCCGCGCCACGCTGCTCGACGTGGCGCCGCCCGGATTCCTGAGACTGGCGGAGGGCAGGCTCCCGGAGCGGTACCGCCGCGCTCTTGAGTCGTTCCGGTTCGGAAACGCGGCCTGCAAGGTCGACTTCATCCTTTCCGGCCCGGTCCCGTGGGCGGGGTCCGGACTGGCCGACGCCGGAACGGTCCACGTGGGTGGCACCCGTGCGGAGATGGCCGAGGCAGAAAACCTCGTCGCTGCAGGGCAGCATCCGGACCGGCCCTACGTCCTGGTCTCCCAGCCCTCGGGCTTCGACGCCGGACGAGCACCCGAGGGACGGCATATCCTGTGGAGCTACTGCCACGTGCCGGCCGGTTCCACCGTGGACATGGCTGAGGCCGTGATGGCGCAGCTGGAGCGCTTCGCGCCCGGATTCCGCGACCTGGTGCTGGGCCATCACGTCACGACGGCAGCTGAACTCGCGGTGTACAACGAGAACTACGTCGGCGGGGACTTCAGTGCCGGCCTGATGGACCTCCGCGGGATCATCCGGCGGCCTGTCCTGGGCCCGGTCCCCTGGCGGACCCCGCTGCGCGGCGTGTATCTCTGTTCCTCCTCCACACCGCCGGGACCCGGCGTGACGGGCATGCCGGGATATCACGCCGCTAAATATGCCCTCAAGGACATATTTGGCCTTGCGGTGCCGGCCCTCCGGCTCTAGGGCATCTGCCGGACGTCAGTGAAGGGCGTCAGGCCAGGGCAGGACTGACCGGCTGCGGGGCAGAGAGCCTGCCATCGCGCATGCTGGCGACCTTATCCGTCAGCGGGACGAACCCGGTGTCGTGGGTGACCATCACCGTCGCCACCCCGAATTCGTCCGTGACCTGGCGCAGCAGCCGCACAATCGCCTCGCTGCGGTCATGGTCCAGGGCGGCTGTCGGTTCGTCCACCAGCAGCACGGCAGGATCCCCCATCAGGGCACGGGCGATATTGACCCGCTGCCGCTGGCCGCCGGAGAGCTGGTGGGGCCGTTTCCCGGCTGCCGGGGCCAGGCCCACGAGGTCCAGGAGCGCGGCGGCGCGCTGTGTGGCCTCCCTTGCCGGTTTGCCGCGCAGGTGGTCCCCGATCACCAACTGCTCCAGAGCTGTCAGGGACGGCAGCAGGTTGGGCTGCTGGAAGATGATGCCGATCCGGTCCCGGCGCAGGGATGTGCGGTCCGCCTCGGGCAGTCCGCCGGCATCGATCCCGCCGATCACGACGAGGCCCGCGGTGGGCCTGACGAGGGTGGCCGCGACGGCCAGCAGGGAGGATTTGCCCGACCCGGAGGGTCCCACGAGGGACAGGAATTCCCCCGGCGCGAGCTTCAGATTGACGTTGTCAAGCGCCATGAGGATGCCGTCGCCATCGGGATACTCCAGGGTGACGTTGACGAGGTTCAGGGCAGTGTTCACTGTATATGCCTTTCAGGGAATGTTTTGCGTGCGTTGCAGGACGGGGCTAGTTGCCGCCCAGGGCGAGGAGCGGATCCACGCGCGTGATGCTCCGGACCGCCAGGGCAGCACCGGCCATCCCGAGCACCACGATGCCCGCGACCGGCAGCAGGACCGTTTGCGGGGTCAGCAGGAACGGGGCAGCCCCGGCGGCGAGGACTCCGCCGGCCGCACCGGCGGCGCCCCCGGCCACGGCGCCGGCGGAGAGAACGATCGCCGCCTGGACCATGGCGTCCCTAAGGACGTAGCCGGAGGATCCGCCGAGGGCCTTGAGCACCGCGATGTCCCGGGTGCGCTGCACCGTCCATACCGTCAGGAATGCCACGATGACCAGGGCCGAGATCCCGTACAGGAAGGCCTGCATGAGCAGCAGGGAGCCGTTTTCGCTTTTGTAGGATCCCAGGGCCTGGAAAGACCCGTCCCGGGTGGTGCTGACCGTCCCGGCCGCCGTGTTGGCGGCATCGGCGTCGAGCGTCTGTCCGTCGTCGGCGGTAACCGCGATGACG
>DATITT010000471.1:0-4631 GCA_035467435.1 Arthrobacter sp.
CGCGGTGGAGGACGAACTTCGTATGATCAGACTGGCGCAGGAAGAAGCCCCAACCTTGTGATGCTGCCCGCCGGGCGCGGGTGTTGTGAGTCTGCGGGACTGCTGGATCCCAGGGCTAGGACCTTATGGGCACGGTCGCCAGGTTTCGCTTGAGGATTTTTCCGCTGGGCCCGAGGGGGAGCTCCGTGAGCAGCCTGATGACGCGGGGATACTTGTAGGCGGCGAGCTGGGCGCTGGCGAAGTCCATCAAGTCTTTTTCTGTGGCGGTGGCTCCCGCGTCGAGCACGATCGCGGCTGCAATTTCCTGGCCATGGACGTCGTGCGGGATTCCGTAGACCGCGGCGCTGACGACCTCCGGGTGGGTAAGGAGGATTTCCTCCACCTCGCGGGGGTAGACGTTGTAGCCGTTTCGGATGATCATGTCTTTCTTGCGGTCAACGATTGTCAGGTAGCCGTCGTCGTCCTTCGTACCAAGGTCCCCGGTGCGGAACCAGCCGTCGACGATCGCTTCGGCGGTGGCCTCCGGCCTGTTGAGGTAGCCCTTCATCAGCAGGTGTCCGCGGATGACGAGCTCGCCAAGTTCGCCCCGGGGCAGCAGCTCGATGCTTTCGACCGTTTCGGCGCGGGCGATTTCGATGTCGACGCCCCAAATGGCCACCCCGATGGTGCCGGGCCGGGGTGGGGCCCCGACATGGTTGAACGCGGCGACGGGGGATGTTTCGGTCAGGCCGTAGCCTTCATGGATTTCCACCCCGAAGACGTCGCGGAATTTGTCCATGACGGCCAGCGGGAGGGAAGCGCCGCCGGAGATGCCGTAGCGGAGGGCAGCCGGCCGGACATCAGTAGCCTTGGCCGCTTCAAGAAGCGCCACATACATGGTCGGCACTCCCAGGAAGATGTTGACGTTGTGCCGGGCCATCAGCTTGATGGCGCCCTCGCCGCTGAAGCGGGGCATCAGAACGATGGTGACACCCGCCCGCAGCCCCGCGTTGAGAACTACTGTCTGGCCGAAGGTGTGGAAGAGCGGCAGCCCGCCGAAGAGGACATCGCCCGGCTTGAAGTCCATGACGGACGTCAGTATGACGGAAGTCTGTTCCACCAGTGCGAAGTGGGTGCCGAGGGCGCCCTTTGGTTTGCCGGTAGTGCCGGAGGTGTACAGGATGGTGGCAGTGTCCGAGGGCCGGCAGGGGACGTAACTGCGGATCGGCTCGGCCGCGGCGGCCTCGGCTTCGAGCCGCGGCAGCCCGCCGTCGTCGGGCGCCATTACCGTGAGGAGATCGGTCCCGGTGCTGGCGGCACCCGCAGCGCCTTCCTTCAGGAGCGGAGCGGCGCAGATCAGCATCCTGGCGCCGCTGTCCTGGAGCACGTATTCGATTTCGCGTGCCTTGAGCAGGGCGTGCACCGGAACCACAATGGCGCCCAGCGAGAGGATGGCGTAATACACGCGGGCGAAGTCCGGAACATTGGGGATCAGCACGGCGACGGCATCGCCGGGGCCGATGCCGCGCGCCCGCAGTGCCCCGGCGTAGGCGCGGGTCTCACGCCAGAGGTCGCCGTAGCTGGTTTCTTCCTCACCGACGATCAGTGCGGTGCGGTGCGGCGTCCTTCGAGCGGACTCGGCCAGGATGGCTGCGACGGAGATGGTTCCGAAGCCTTCGTCGGGATTAGTGGTCTTCATGGCCTGCTTCTTCGTAGGGATGGTCATGCCTTGAGGATCAGGGCGTCGCCCTGGCCGCCGCCGCCACAGAGTGCGACGACGCCGGTGCCTCCGCCCCGGCGCTTCAGCGCCAGCGCCTGGTGCAGGACCAGGCGCGCGCCCGAAGCCCCTACCGGGTGCCCGAGGGCGATGGCGCCGCCCTCGGCGTTGATGTCCTCCGGCTCGATGCCCAGGTCCTTGGCGGACTGGATGAGCACGGACGCGAAGGCTTCGTTGATCTCGACAAGATCGAGCTCCTGCGCGGTGAGCCCCTCGCGTTTGAGGGCGAGTTCAATGGCACGGGCGGGCTGTGAATGCAGGGATCCGTCCGGTCCCGCCGTCTGGCCGTGGGCGCCGATTTCGGCAATCCACTCGAGCCCTGCCGCTTCGGCCGCCGCTTTGCTGGCGATCACCAGGGCGGCGGCACCATCGGAGAGCGGCGAGGAGGATCCTGCGGTAATGGTCGCCGTTTCCGCGTTCGAGAACGCGGGACGGAGCTGTGCCAGGGATTCGGCCGTGGTCTCCGGGCGGATGCCCTCATCGTGATTGAGAGACAGCGCCGGGCCCTTGCGTTGGGGAACGTCGATCGGGGCGATTTCCTCGGCGTATATGCCGGCGGCGCGTGCCGCTTCGGCCCGCTGGTGGGACCGGGCTGCGACGGCGTCCTGCTGGGCGCGGGTAATGCCGCGTTCCGCGTTCCCCGCGTCCGTGGCCTCGCCCATCAGCATGCCGCTGACCGGATCCTGCAGACCGTCCCGGTTCAGCGAGTCCAGCATCGGAGCATCCCCGATGACGACGCCGGCGCGGAGCCCGGGCACGAGGTGCGGTGCGTTGGTCATGGATTCCTGGCCGGCCGCAACGATGAAGTCGGCTTCCCCCGCGCGGATCATCCGGGCCGCGTCAATCACGGCTGTCAGGCCGGAGAGGCAGAGTTTGTTGACCGTCACGGTGGGCACGTCCCAGCCGATTCCGGCGGCCAGGCTGGCCTGCCGCGCGGGGCCTTGGCCTGCCCCGGCCTGGATGACCTGGCCGACGATGACTGCTTCGACCTGTTCGGGGGCGACGCCGGTGCGGTCCAGCGCTGCGCGGATGGCGTGCGCGCCCAGTTCGCTGGAGGAGAAGGGCGTGAGTCCGCCGCGGAAGCGGCCGAAGGGGGTACGGGCACCGCCGAGGATGACAGGGATGTTGGCGTTCCGGTTCAAGTCGGGTCCGGTGCCGACTGGAAGTTTATCCGTGGCCCCCGCCTCGGTGAACCCGGAACCGTGCGACGTCGTCGTCATTTGTATGTCCTCTGTTTCGGCGTCGGGACCTGGTCGCCCGCGTGCTGTGGCTCACACCACATTGACTAAGGATGCATTGAAACGCGGTCCCACGTCAAGAAACTCAGTTTCACAGAGAAGGGTCGACGTCAGTGCAGCGCGTCGCGGACCGCCTGCACGATCGCGTCCTTGTCGGCGCCCGCGGTGAGGACGGTCACGACGACGGCCGGGGACGCGTGCGCTGGGGTGCCGGGGCCGAGCAGCGCTGGCCGGAAGATCTCCGAGAGGGTCCGAAGTTCATTCGCAAGGGCAGCGGATCTGTCCCGGTCAGCCGTCCCTGCTTCCTGGCCGGAGGGTGCAGTGCGGAGCCAGCGCCGGAGGAAGGCGTTGTGCACGGCGACCGCGGCTGCAGCGAAGGAGACGGCCTTGTATTCACGATGCTCGACGTCGGGCAGTTCATCCAGCAGGTGCTGCAGGATGGCCCTCTCGTACCGGTAGGAAGTGACCAGTTCGCGGTCCCGGAGCGCCGGCACAGCCTGCATGAGCTCATAGCGCGCGCGGGACGTTTCCTGGTTCCGCAAGTGGTGATTGAAAACAAGCAGCACCGCATCCTCGATGGCTGCGAGCGGTTCCTGAATCGTTTCCGCCAGACGGTCGGTCACCTGCCGAAGGATCCGCTCGTGGTCAGCGAAGACAACGTCCTCCTTTGACCCGAACTTCCGGAAGAATGTGCTGCGGCTCATGCCGGCGGCGTCCGCAAGGTCGTCAACGGACGTTGCGTCATAGCCCTGCCTCGCCAGGAGCCCGATAGCGGCGGCAGCGGGCGCATCGGCATGGTGGCTTGGCAGGTGCGAGATCATGGGCCGAAATGTAGCACAACCGCTGGTGCCGCCTTCGCGTGGAGCGGTCCTCGGGTGCCATGCGGGAGTGGCGTCGCTGGGCAACGGATCTTCGGGTCCCTTGCGGGGGAAACGTTGCTGGGCGGGGGAGTTGTCAGGCTCCGTGTTCTCCAGCAGCCCGCCGCTGACCCAGCGCCGCACCGCAGACTTCTCGGCGGCGTCGAACTCCACCAGCGCCACCCGGCAAAGTTCTTCCACGTTCGCTGTCCAGGCTGCTGCCAGACCTGCTGCCGTCGCCTCGTCGCTGAGCTGGAAATTGGCGTAGGCGAGGCCTTGCAGGACAAAGTTCACGGCGTTTCGGGAGACGGGTTGGCCCGCGCTGACGCAATCATCCCTGACAAGCCGGGACAATTCGGTGCGGTTCAGCGGGTGCTCCCGCAGCCTGGGCGCCATGGCCAGGAACACCTGCCAGAACTGGGCGCCGGAAAGTGCCGGAACATCCGTCACCCGGGTGACCCGCTCCTCGATGCCGGGCTGCACGTCAGCCGGGGCAGGAAGATCCTCGCTCGTAAACCGCTTGGCGTCGCACCGACCACCGGTCCCGGAGCATTACGGACGAACTCCAGGACGTCACGGACCGCGGGTGAGGCTACCGTGGTTTTCGACTTCGCTGTGGCCTGGACGTGCTGGTGCTTCGGGGACTCGACCGGATGAATCGGCTCCAGCGTTGTGCCGTTGCGTCAGCGACGGGCAGTCGATCACGCGGAACCCGGCCCGGGTCCAGTACGTCCGGTACTTCGAGTAGACCACCGGGTTGAGATAGCAGTTGCGGATCAG
>DATITT010000472.1:0-3630 GCA_035467435.1 Arthrobacter sp.
CGGCGCTGCTGCGGTGGTGCAGCCCGGCGGCGGCGACCATGGGCGCCAGCAGGATCACCCGGGTGAGTTTGACGACGACGGCGATGGCCAGCGCCGACGCCCCGGCGGTCTGCGCGGTGGCCACCACCTGGCCCACGTCGTGCACCGACGCCCCGGCCCAGGCGCCGAAGACTGCGGGGCTCAGTCCCAGCGGCCGGATGAGCAGCGGCAGCACACCGATGGCGAGGGTGCCGCACAGGGTCACGAGTGCCACCGGGAGCACGGTGTCGTGCTGGCGGATCCGTCGCGCCGCAGCCATCGCCCCGATGGCGGAGGCCCCGCAGATGGAAAAGCCGGTGGCGATCAGCAGCGCTACCGGGGGCGGCAGCCGGAACAGCCGGCTGATGCCGTAGGTTCCGGCGAACGCGGCCAGGACCACTCCCGTGATCAGCAGCAGCGCGGCCCAGCCGAGTCCAAGTACATCGACGAGGCTGACCTTCAGGCCCAGGATCACGATCCCGGCGCGCATCAGGTGCTTGCCGGCGAAATCCAGGCCCGGCCTGCCCTGGCCCGCGGTCCAGCCGGACACCCCCGGGACATTCGCGGCGAGGAGCCCGAACGCCACGGCCAGCGTCATGGCCGGGAGCACCGGAACCATGCTGTGGACGGCGAGGGCAAGCACGACGGCGGCTGCCGCGGACAGCAGGCCCGGCATCAGGCCCGGCAACGGGTCAGCCCCCGGCAGCGGTTTGAGCGTAAACGGTGGCACGTGTCTACCTTGACGCAACCGACGGGAAAAGCCGTTACCGCCACGACGGCCGCCGGGCGAGCCCCGGCCGCGGGCCGCCCCCGGCAGGCGGCCCGCGGACGGCGCGGCGCCCGGCGATTTCGCCCTCCCCGGCGCGACGTTCCCGCGGGCGCGCCGAAATGATTTGGTAACAAAAAGGTGATTGTCTATTCACATGTCTGACCTATTCCAGGATTACTCAGTGGCCGCCGAACGCTCCGGCGCCTACGACGAGATGTTTACCCCCGAGCAACAGCCCCGGCAGTCCTACGGGCAGGTTGCCGGAGCCCTGCGTGAGCTCTCGCTGGCTGATGTCACCGCCCGCGCCGATTCCATGGCGCGGACCTTCCTGGACCGCGGTGTCACGTTCGACTTCGCGGGGGAGGAGCGGCCCTTCCCGCTCGATATCGTGCCCCGGGTCATCCCGGCCGACGAGTGGACCGTGCTGGAGAAGGGCGTGGCGCAGCGCGTCCGGGCCCTTGAGGCGTTCCTCAACGACGTCTACGACAAGATGACCGTGGTGACCGACGGCGTCATCCCGCGCCAGCTCGTCACGACGAGCGCCCACTTCCACCGCCAGGTGCACGGCTTCGAACCGGCCGGAGGCGTCCGCGTCCACATTTCCGGCATCGACGTCGTCCGCGACGCCGCCGGAACTTTCCGTGTCCTTGAGGACAACGTCCGCGTCCCCTCCGGAGTCAGCTACGTCCTGGAGAACCGCCGCGCGATGGCCAAGGGCCTGCCCGAGGCCTTCGGCCAGCAGCTTATCCGGCCGGTCGAAGAGTACCCCCGCCGGCTGCTGTCCGCCCTGCGCAAGACGGCACCGTCCGGCGTCGACGATCCCACCGTGGTGGTCCTGACCCCCGGCGTCTTCAACAGCGCCTACTTCGAGCACACCCTGCTCGCCGGCCTGATGGGCGTGGAACTCGTCGAAGGGCGCGACCTCATCTGCCGCGGCAACCGCGTCTACATGCGCACCACCGCCGGGGAACAGCGGGTGGACGTGATTTACAAGCGCATCGACGACGAGTTCCTGGACCCGCTGCAGTTCCGCGCCGACTCCATGCTCGGATGCCCGGGCCTGGTCAACGCCGCCCGCGCCGGCGGCGTCACCATTGCGAACGCCGTGGGCAACGGCGTCGCCGACGACAAGCTGGTCTACAGCTACGTCCCGGACCTGATCCGCTACTACCTCAATGAAGAACCCGTGATCGCCAACGTGGACACCTTCCGGCTGGAAGAAAAAGAAGCCCGCGAAGAGGTCCTGGACCGCCTGGACGAACTGGTGGTCAAGCCGGTGGATGGCTCCGGCGGCAAGGGCCTGGTGATTGGCCCGGATGCCACCAGGGACGAGCTCGAGGCGCTGCGCAAGCGCGTCATCGCGGACCCCCGCGGCTGGATCGCGCAGCCGGTCCTGCAGCTGTCCACGGTTCCCACGCTCAGCGGCGACAAGTTCGGCCCGCGGCACGTGGACCTGCGCCCCTTTGCCGTCAACGACGGTGACGACGTCTGGGTCCTGCCCGGCGGCCTGACCCGGGTGGCGCTCAAGGAAGGCTCCCTGATCGTCAACTCCAGCCAGGGCGGCGGCTCCAAGGACACCTGGGTACTCGCAGACTCCCCGGAGGTGCCGGTGGAGACCCTGCCGCGCCCGGCCATCACGGTCCGCGAACGGGTCTCGGTCTGGCCCGTCGAGAGCAACTGGCGCGACAGCCAGAAGGAGCAGCAGCAGTGACCCGCGGCACCGTGTTGATCATTGTTCCGCCGACCTGTTCTTTTCAGATTTCCGATGCGCTGGAGGTAACCGCGAATGCTTAGCCGTATCGCCGAGTCACTGTTTTGGATCGGCCGCTACGTGGAACGGGCTGACGGCACTGCCCGGATCCTCGACGTCCACCTCGAGCGGCTCAACCACCTGCCGATGGAGGAACAGCGCAGCGTGGCGCAGGAACTCCTCGCCGTCATGGGCGCCCGGGCGCAGAGCGAGGATTTCGGTCTCCCCGAGCTGCTGAACGCGCTGGCGTATGACAAGCAGAGTGCCACGTCCATCGCCGGCTCCCTGGGTGCGGCGCGGGAGAACGCCAGGCGCGCCCGGGAAACCGTGTCCTCCGGGCTCTGGGAGAGCCTCAACACCACGTACTACGGGCTCAACCAGCACCGCAAGGACGTCGTCGGCACGTACCGTTTCTGCAACTGGGTGCTGGAACGCACGGCGATGGTCAGCGGCCTCGCGGACACCACAGTGAGCCACGACGAGAGCTGGCAGTTCCTGGTCCTGGGCCGCTCGCTGGAACGCGCCGACATGACCGCGCGGATGCTCTCCACCCGGGACGTCCTCTCCGCGGGGATGTCGTGGGTGAACATGCTCCGCTGCGCCGGCGCCTACGAGTCGTTCCTGCGGACCCGCCGCGCGGCCTTCGGCGACCAGCACGCGGCCGAATTCCTGCTGCTGGACCGGTTGTTCCCCCGGTCCATCGTGTACGCGCTGCGCGACGCCGACGAGTGCCTTGCCATGCTGGACCCCTCGGCCCAGCGCGTAGGCTTCATCAACGACGCCCGCCGGATCGTGGGCCAGGCGCGCACGTTCCTGGAGTTCCACCGCACCGACGACCTCATGTCGGAACTGCCGGAGCACATGGAGCGCGTGCAGAAGGCCGTCTCGCAGGCCTCGGACGCCATTTCCCGTAAGTACTTCAATCAGGCCGACGAACTGGCCTGGGTGGGAGAAGTTTCATGACCCGGCTGAGCATCGTCCACAAGACGGCATACAAGTACAACAAACGCGTCACGCTCTCCTACAACGAGGCCCGCATGACCCCGCTGACGGATCCCCAGCAGGTGGTGCTAGAGTCCTCCCTGAAGGTCTC
>DATITT010000473.1:0-4212 GCA_035467435.1 Arthrobacter sp.
CGTGGATCCACGTAGCGGCTGTCCGAAATCGTCGCGGAAACCGCCGCGCCGCGCGGAAACCGCCGCGCGGCGCGACATGAGCGGCGCGAAAGGGGGGAACCTACTCCGCGATGTCGATGTGCGTCGGGTCGAGGACGCGGCGGAGGAACTCCTTGGTGCGGGCGTGGGTGGGGGCGCTGATGACCTTCTCGGCCACGCCTTCCTCCACCACGACGCCGCCGTCCATGAAGACCACACGGTCGGCGACTTCGCGGGCGAAGCCCATCTCGTGGGTCACCACCAGCATGGTCATGCCTTCCCTGGCCAGGTTCCGCATGACGGACAGGACGTCGCCCACGGTCTCCGGGTCCAGGGCCGAGGTGGGCTCGTCGAAGAGCATCAGCTCGGGGTCCATACTCAGCGCCCGGGCGATCGCCACGCGCTGCTGCTGCCCGCCGGAGAGCTCGTCGGGGAAGCGGTCGGCCAGGTGGCCCAGGCCCACGCGCTCCAGGTTCTTCATGGCCACGGCCGAGGCGTCCGACTGGCTGCGCTTGAGCACCTTGGTCTGCGCGATGGTGCAGTTCTGCAGCGCGCTCAGGTGCGGGAAGAGGTTGAACTGCTGGAAGACCATGCCGACCTTGCGGCGCATCTTGTCGATGTCCACATCCGGGTCGGTCGCCTCGAAGCCGCCCACGTGGACGCTGCCGACATTCGGCTGCTCCAGCAGGTTCACGCAGCGCAGCAGGGTGGACTTGCCGGAACCGGACGGGCCGATCAGGCAGACAACCTCGCCGGGGGCGACCGTCAGGCTGATGCCCTTGAGCACTTCGTTGGTTCCGTAGGACTTGCGGAGGTCCGTGATGGACACGCCGGCGGCCTTGACGGCCCCGCTGCGGTCATCCGCGTTCTGTACGACGTCGTTCATGACTGTCCTGCCTATCGCTTCGTCCGCGCGGAGCGGCTTTCGAACTTCCGGGCCAAGAGGCTCAGCGGGATGGTGATCACCAGGTAGAGGGCACCGGCCACCAGGAGCGGGGTCAGGCCCGCGCCCAGGCTGGAGATGCCGTCGCGGCCGAACTTCGTGAGCTCGTACTGCGAGGCGGTGAGGCCCAGCACGTAGATCAGCGAGGAGTCCTTGGTCAGCAGGATGACCTCGTTGGTCAGCGGCGGCAGGACGATCCGGAAGGCCTGCGGGATGACGATGGAGATCATCGCCCGCCACTGCGGCATGCCCAGGGAACGGGCGGCTTCCAGCTGGCCCTTCGGCACGGCCTGCAGGCCGGCGCGCAGCGTTTCGGCGATGTAGGCCGCGGCCACCATGCCGAGCGAGACCATGACCACCACGGTCACGTTCCAGGAAACACCGAAGGCCAGCGGCACACCGTAGCCGAACGCGATGAAGACCAGCAGGGCCGGGACGCCGCGGAAGAACTCGATGTAGCCGGTGGCCAGCCAGCGGTACAGCGGGAACGAGGAGAGCTTCATGAGCGCCAGCAGCAGGCCGCCGGACAGGCCCACGATGAAGCCCAGGGCGGTGTAGATCAGGGTGTTCTTCAGGCCCACGAGGATGATGTCCGGGAACATCGGGCCGATCTTGGCGAAGTTGAAGACGCTGGTGCTGATGGTCTCCCAGTCCGTGGCCAGGATCAGGGCGATCACGGCCACCACAAAGATTCCGGCCTGGACGTACAGGCTGACTCTGGCTCGTTGACGTGCGGTCATTGCCATGGTGCTCTCACATTCGTTTTGCGCAGTTGAGGCCCCGTACGGACTGTCGTCCAGCGGTACGGGGCCTCAACTGTGTCGGTCTCAGGCCGGGGTGCTACTTGGCGGCTTCGCCGAACCAGGTGGTCTCGAACTTCGTCAGGGTGCCGTCGTCGGCCAGGCGCTTGAGCGTGCCGTTGACCTGGGTGGCCATCGCGGTGTTGCCCTTCTTGATGGAGATGCCGAGCTGCTCGCCGGTGGTGTAGTTCTCCACGCGCTTGAACTTGGGATCGTCCTTGATGGCGTAGGCGAGGACGGACTGGTTGCCCAGGGCGGCGTCGATGGTGCCGGCCTGCAGGGCCTGGACCAGGAGACCGGAATCCTCGAACTGCTGGGCGTCGAGGCCCTTTTCCTCGGCGTACTTGGCGCCGGTGGTGGCCTGCTGGACGCCGACCTTCTTGCCTTTGGCGCTCTCGAGGTCCGTGATCCCGGAAGACACGCTGGCCACCAGGGTCAGGTCATCGTCCATGTACGGGCTGGAGAAGTCCATGACCGACTTGCGGGTGTCCGTGATGGAGACGGAGGAGATGGAGATATCGCACTGCGTGAGCGCGGTCCCCGTCTCGATGGCCTCGAAGGAGCTGTCCACGACGCTGAGTTCGGCGTTCAGGTCCTTGGCGACCTCAGCGGCGATGTCCATGTCGAAGCCGACGATCTTGCCGTCCTTCTGGAATTCGAACGGCTCGTAGGGGATGTCCGAGCAGACGGTCAGCTTGCCGGCGTTGATGAGCTGCACGCCGCCTTCGGAGGAGGCTGCGGGGGTGGAGCTGCCGCCGCAGGCCGTGAGCGTGAGGGCGCCGACGGCGAGGAGTGCGGCTGCCTTGGCGGCCACCTTTGCCGGGGCGAGGGACTTGAGCTGCATGGTTTTTTACCTCTTGTTGCAGGAGCAGACGTGACTTAGTCGGCTTATAGTGTATCGCCGAATACGAGATGTACATCACAGGAAACTAAGTTTCACCATTGGATAACTATTGACGACACTAGTGCAAGCCCCCGCGGGGCCGGAGTGTCTCCCATCCCGGACCCTAGCTGCTGATGCCGAGGGACTCCAGCATCGGCCGGAACTTGGCCCAGGTTTCGGCGAGCTCGGCTTCCGGCACGGAGCCCTCGACAATGCCGCAGCCGGCGTACAGCCGCACGGTGTCCGGGGACTCAATGACGGCGCCGCGCAGCGCGATGCCCCATTCCCCGTTGCCGGCCGCGTCCAGCCAGCCGACCGGTCCGGCGTAGGGGCCGCGGTCCAGGTGCTCCAGCTTGCGGATCAGCGCCCCGGCCACGGTGGTCGGTGTGCCGCAGACGGCCGCCGTGGGATGCAGGGCGTTGATCAGCGCGAGGCAGGTGGGCACGTGGCCTTCCACCTCGGCGAGCTCCGCTTTGACGTCCGAGGCGAGGTGCCAGACGTTGGGCAGCTCCAGGATGAAGGGTTCGCTGTGGGCGTTCATCGCCTCCGAGAACGGTGCCAGCTGGGTGGTCAGCGACTGGATGGCGATGTCGTGTTCATGCCGCTGCTTCTCGGACCCGGCCAGCACACGCTCCGCGAACTCCAGCGGCGAGCCGTCCATGCCGTCGGCGTCGCGGCGGTCCAGGGTGCCGGCCAGGACGCGGGCCTGCGCGGTGCGGCCCTCCACCTGGATCAGCATCTCGGGGGTCGCGCCCACGAGCCCGTCCACCCCGTAGGTCCAGCATTCGCGGTAGCGGACGGCCAGCTGGCGGAGGATTTCGGCGGCATTCACCCCGGCCGGGACGGTCGCCACGATGTCGCGGGCCAGCACCAGCTTCTCCAGCGCCCCGGTGCGGATTTCCGCCACACCCGCGGCCACGGCCGCCATCCAGTCCGCCTCACTGAGCGACCCGGTGTGCAGCGCCGCCCCGGCAGCCAGCGGCACAGGACGCACGACGGCGCCACCGGCCGGAGCGGCGGCGGTCCCGGCTGTGCCGTCCCCGGCGGAGCCCGTTCCCGACGCCGGGACCGGAACCAGGGTGCCGTCAGCACCTGTGCTCCCGCCGACCAGCCAGCGGTCCAGCGCGGCGCGGGCGCCCGCCTCGGTGAGGCCGCCGTCGTCGAACGTCATCTGGGTGAGCCAGGCCTTGCCGTCGCGCAGCCCGACGACGATTTCGGGAACGATCAGCCGCGACTCGTGCGCGGAGGCTTTGGAGAAGGCGAAGGAGCCGAACGCGACGGGGCCGGTGCCGGGCCAGTCCACGGGGTCCTCGCTCTCGGCCTCGATGACCAGGTGGCGCCACCAGCTGTCCGCCTCGAGGAAACGGTCGGGTCCCGTGGCGGTGAACCGGGCAACCTCGCCGAAGCCGACCAGGCCGGCTTCGCGGCGGGTCCAGCAGAGGAGGTCGTCCCGGACCAGAAGCGACGGCAGCCCCCCGGGTAATGATTCTGCATCGAGGGGGACTGTCAAGGTTCGGAACGCGCTCGTCATAGTGAGACAACACTACTCCCGCCCCGCCGGGGGCTCC
>DATITT010000474.1:0-11299 GCA_035467435.1 Arthrobacter sp.
CAATTCCGACGGTTATGATGTGTCGCCCTGCCGGAGTCCGGCCAGGACGGCCCGCCAGCTCTGCGTCAGGTAGGGGAGCCGGATGAGTTCCTCCGGGTGGTGGCCCAGATGCTCGTGCAGGTACCAGTCGAGGTTGCCCAGCACCTTCGCGCGGGTCGTCTCGCTGGCCGCCAGGTAGTAGCTGCGGGACTTCGTCAGCTCCATGATGTCCGCGGTGCGCACCGGATCTTCCCAACGGGTGAAGTGGCTCTCCAGCCCGGTGAATTCCGGGCCAAGGGGCGGTGTGAAATCCGGCTTGTGGACATCGCCTGCATGCATGATGCGCGAGAGGCGGTGCACCCAGGGAACGGACGTGTCCAGCTGGTTCCAGATCAGCCCCAGCACACCGTGGGGGCGGAGGATCCGTGCGATCTCCGTGCTGGCCAGGAGCGGATCGCACCAGTGCCAGGCCTGGGCGACGGTCACGATGTCGAATGTCCCGGCGGGCAGACCGGTGTGCTCGGCGGTGCCCTCGACGGCGGTGACGCCCGGGAGAGTCCGGCGCAACTGGCCCAGCATGTCGGCGGACGGGTCCACCGCGACGGTGTGCAGGCCGCGCGCGGCCAGCAGTGCGGTGAACTTCCCGGTTCCGGCGCCGAGGTCCGCGGCGTCCTTGGCGCCCCGGGGGATTAGCCAGTCGGCCGAATCGGCGGGGTACCCGGGGCGGACGCGTTCGTAGTGTTCCCCGCCGTCCTGGAAGCTCTGCCCCAGCTCCTGGCGGCGTTCCTCATGCAGTTTGGGTCCGCCGCGTGCCACGTGCGATCTCCTTCGGCAGGTCCGGATGGGTACCTTTCGAATTTACCGCATGCAGCAGGGCCGGTGATCCCGCGCCGGGCTGTCAGTCCTGCGTGCAGGGGGCCGCGCCGGCGGTGCCGGGCGTGTTGGGGGCCCAGTGCGGGTAGCTGCGGGTGTCGTCGGACGGCACCCAGCGCCCGGCGTCCACGACGTAGTCCCAGCCGAGGCCGCTCCGGCGCAGCTCCTGGAGGGCGGCGAGCAGCCGCTGGGCGTCTTCCAGCCGGGAACCCAGGCCGAAACTGGCCCGCAGCGAGCCCGAGGGCAGCCCGAGCCGCCGGAGCAGGGGGTGCGCGCAGAAGCGGCCATCACGCAGTCCGATGCCGTGTTCGGCCGACAGGTACGCTGCCACCAGCCCTGCGTCGTAGCCTTCCACCGAGAAGTTGACGACGCCGATCGTGCCGGTACCCGGGCCGGTACCCGCGGCGTTGACAGGCCCGGCGGCCGCCGGAGCATCGAAGGAGGCACTGTCCGAGAAGATCTGGTGGACCGTCACGCCGTCGATCCGGGCGAGGCCCTCGACGAGGAAGGAACGGATGGCGTTTTCGTGCGCGTGCCACTGCTTCTCGTCCAGATCGGCGACCACCTGGGTGGCCCGGGCCAGGGCGGCGGCGCCGAGGACGTTGGGGGAGCCGCCTTCATGCCGGGCCGGGCCGGTGGTCCAGCTGACACTGTCAATCCGGGCGTCCTGCACGGCTCCGCCGCCGGCCAGGTGCGGGGTGCCGGCGTCGAGCCAGTCGGGACGGCCGATCAGAACCCCGGCGCCGAACGGTGCGTAGAGTTTGTGCCCGGAGAAGGCGAGGTAGTCGATGTCGTCCGCGGCGATGTTGATCCGCCGGTGGGGCGCCAGCTGGGCGGCGTCCACGACGATCCTGGCGCCGTAGTCGTGGGCCAGGGTGGCCAGGGCCCGGATCGGCAGGATCTCGCCGGTGACGTTGGAGGCGCCGGTCACTGCGAGCAGGCTGACGCCGCCGTGGGCGAGCTCCGCGCGGAGCAGTTCCAGGGTGGCGGCGAGGGTGGGGGCGGCGGTGACGCTGCGGTGCGGGACACGCTGCCACGGCAGCAGGTTGGCATGGTGCTCGATGTCGAGGTACAGCACCTCGCCGGTGTGCACGCCGTCGACGGCGGGCAGGCAGCCGGCCAGCAGGTTCAGGGAATCGGTGGTGTTCCGGGTGAAGATCACCGCATCGTCCGGGCGGCCGCGCACGAACTCCCGGACAATGGTGCGGGCGTTCTCATAGACCGAGGTGCTGATCTGCGAGGCGTAGCCGGCGCCGCGGTGGACGCTGGCGTAGAACGGCAGGATCTCGTTGAGGTAGGCCGAGACCACGGACAGGGCAGGGGCCGAGGCGCCGTAGTCCAGGTTGGCGTAGCGGACGTGGCCGCCCTGGATGAGCGGTGCCTGGATCTCGGCGCCGGTCACTGCGGCCAGCGGCCGGCGGGCGACGGCGAACCGCGCGTCGGGGCGGGCCTGGCCGGCGCCGGTCTGGAATTCAGGGATGGCAGGAATGGTGGCAGTCGTCATGGGACCTCGCTCGAAAAAGGACCCCACACACAGGGGATCCGCGCTTGCCGGGTCCGTTCCGGACCGGCCAGGTCGTCACCCGGGGCACCCCACCGCGAATGGAGGGTTGCCGGCCAGCAAACCGGGGTTTCGCGCTGGCACTCGTGACCTGCTTCGAGCCTAGGACATTGCCTGTTGGGGCGGAAAGATGCGGGCTGAATGTGAAGCCGTTTGTTACGCAGGCGCCCGCCGATGATCGCGGGACACTCTAAATGCACCGGCCTCGACGCCGAGGCCGAACAGCGTTTCCAGCGCAGCGGCGTAGTCGTCCTGGCGTCCGAGGGCGGCGAGCTCCCGGGCGCGAACCGTCGGGGTATGGAGCACGCGCCGGATCATGTGCCGGAGGGCGCGGTTGACGTCTTCAGCCGAGGCGCCCCGGGCGTGCTGCTTGCTGACCCGCTCCATTTCGCTCCGGAGGACCTGATGGAGGTGCTCGCGCAGGGCAACGACGGCGGTATCCGCGGCGCGGGCCGCCTCCTGTTCCTCGAAGTGGCGTGCCGCCTGCCGGACCAGGGCGCGGCCGAGGCGCAGCGCCTCGGCATCCGCCGGGGGAGCAGCGAGGTGGACCGATTCCAGTGTAATGAGGTCCACACCCGGCAGCTCCGCCACGTGCGGGTCGAAATCATGGCTGGGAGCGAGGTCTATGACGGTGAGGGGACGGGGCGCATCCGCACGCCACCGGGCAAGGGCGGCAGCATCGACGCGGGCCCCTGCGCCGCTGCAGCCAATGACCAGGTCGGCTCCGGCAACGGCTGCCGGCAGCTGCTGGGCGGAGAGCGCGCTGCCTCCCCTGGCCGCCACGAAGGTCTCCGCGCGGCCGGAGTGGGAAAAGACGGAAATTCCGGAGCATTTTCGGTTTCGGAGCAGCTCCGCCACACACCCGGCGTAGGCGCCGGTACCGAAGAGAACGGCCGACGTGCCGGCGATCCCGGCCCGGCTGGTTCCGGCGGCGGCAAGGTCCAAGGCAACAGAGGCGATGGATCTGCTGGCGCTGCTGAGCGCAGTCTGTGCCCCGACGTCCTTCGCCGTGCGGGAGGCGGCCTGGAACAGCCTGCCCAGTCGCCCGCTAGTGGTTCCGGCGGCCTGTGCGGCGGCGAGAGCGCGCCGGACCTGGCCGGCGACTTCGCGCTCACCCACGACGACCGAATCCAGGCCGGCGGCAACGGCGAAGAGATGTTCGACAGCCGTGGCTTCCCGGAGTTCCTCGAAAAGGGCCGAGAGGCGGATCGTTGGCAGCCCGGAGCAGAGATGGACCGAATCGAGGACGTCTGCGTGGGCGGCTTCAAGGCCCGCAAGGGACGGGACTTCGCAATAGATTTCGAACCGGTTGCAGGTGGACAGGACCACGGATGCTGCGACGGGTGAACTGCCGGACAGAAGATGCTCCGAGAGCCCGGCGGAAGCGGTGTTCAGAGCGGCGGCGGATTCGGGGTCCAGGTCCCGGTACTTCGCCACGAACACCAGCAGTACCGGGCTGCCTTCGGCGGCGCCGCGAAACGAGGCGTGCAGTGTGTCAGACAAGGCTGCTCTCCTCCCCAAAAGATGCCCTACCCTTGAGGCCGGCTGTCGGGTCCGGCGTCTTTGACAGAGTCGTACAGGGAGGTTGGGAATTCCTTGGAAGAGGCTTGCTAGAGCAGGTCGTCCAGCCCCGGATTGAGACGCTTGAGGACCTCCGAGTGCAGGATGGAGTTGGTGGCGAGGGCGTTGCCGCCGAACGGGCCGTCTTCGCCTTCCAGGGAGGTGAAGCGTCCCCCGGCCTCGGTGACGATCGGGACCAGCGCGGCCATGTCGTAGAGGTTCAGCTCGGGCTCGCAGGCGATGTCGACGGCACCTTCGGCCACGAGGCAGTACGACCAGAAGTCGCCGTACGCGCGGGTGCGCCAGACCTTCTCGGTGAGGCCGAGGAACTCGTCGAGGTTGCCGCGCTGCTTCCAGCCGCCCAGGCTGGAATACGACAGGGACGCGTCCGAGAGCTTGGAGACGTTGGAGACCTTCAGCCGGGTGGCGGCCGCCAGCGAGCGGCCCATGTACGCTCCGGCGCCCTTGGCGGCCCACCAGCGCTTGCCCAGCGCCGGAGCGCTCACCACGCCGACGACCGGCTCGCCCTCGTAGACGAGGGCAATCAGGGTGGCCCAGACCGGGACGCCGCGGACGAAGTTCTTGGTCCCGTCGATCGGGTCGATGATCCAGCGGCGGGAGCCATGGCCGGAACTGCCGAACTCCTCGCCGAGGACGGCGTCGCGCGGACGGGAGCGGGACAGCTGGCCCCGGATGGCCTCCTCGACCGATTTGTCGGCGTCGGTCACCGGCGTCAGGTCCGGCTTCGTCTCAACCCGAAGGTCGAGCGCCTTGAAGCGGCTCATGGTCTGGGAATCTACGGAATCTGCCAGCACATGGGCAAGACGCAGGTCATCGTTGTAGCTCGAAGCGGGTTGACTCATGGTTCCAAACTACCGCCAAAGCGGGCGGCGGGGCGGTAAGCCACGTGGCTGCGCCGCAGGAGGCGGACCCGCCCGGGGGCCGCAGTGCCTACTGAACCGACCGTCAGGAGACGGTGCCGAGTTCCTTGACGTCCTGGGCTTCCATCCGCGGGTCGGTCCCCAGCAGGCGGCGAAGCGACGCGAGCCGTGCCGGGCCGGATTCACCGGCATGGCCGGCGGCCACCCAGGCGTCCACCCCGCAGTTGACGGCGCTGGAATCGTGCTTGCAGCCCCGCTCGCAGTCGTCGGTGCCGGGCTCGAGGTCCGGGAAGGACCGCAGGATCCGGTCGGGGTCCACATGGGCCAGGCCGAAGGAGCGGATGCCGGGGGTGTCGATGATCCAACTGCCCGGCGGCGCATCGTTGACCTTGAGGGCCAGCGCGGAGGAGGACGTGTGGCGGCCGCGCCCGGTCACGGCGTTGACGCCGCCGGTGGCGCGCTCGGCGCCGGTCAGGGCGTTGACCATCGTGGACTTGCCGACGCCGGAGTGGCCCAGCATGACGGTGACCTTCCCGTCGAGGTGGGCCCGCAGCTGGGAGACTGCGTCCTTGTCCAGCCGGGCGGAAAGCCCGTCGTCCGAGCGGGCATCGATGCCGGAGGCGGCGGAGTCCGCCGTCTTGGAGATGATCACCGGGAAGGCCAGGTGCTGGTAGTTGGAGAGGAGCTCCGCGGGATCCTTGACGTCGGCCTTGGTGACGAGTAGCAGCGGCTCGATTCCGGCGTCGTACGCGGCCACGAGGGCGCGGTCGATGAACCCGGTCCGGGGCTCCGGATTGGCGGCCGCCACCACGATCACCAGCGTGTCGGCGTTGGCGACGACGGCGCGCTCGATCGGGTCCGTGTCGTCGGCGCTGCGCCGCAGCAGGGTCCTGCGGTCCTGGATCCTGACCAGCCGGGCCAGGGTGTCCGGCTCGCCGCTGACGTCCCCGACGAGGGAGACGAAGTCGCCGGCCACGACGGGGTTGCGCCGCAGTTCCCGGGCGCGGGCGGCGATGATCTTGCGTTCCCCGGGTGTGCCTTCGGCGACGACGGCGGTGTAGCGTCCGCGGTCAACGGTGATGATCCGCCCGGTGACGGCGTCGTCGTAGGCTGGCCGGTCCTTGGTGCGGGGCCGCGTGCCCTTTTTGTTGGGGCGGATCCGGACGTCGGATTCGTCCCAGGAGTCAGTGCTGCGTGCCACCGGAGGCGTCCTTCTGTGCGGGGGCTGAGCCTGCGGTAGGGGCAGTTGAGGGGGCTGCGCTTCCGGCGGCGCCCTGGGCGAGCATGGACTCCCAGAGCCGCGGGAAGTCGGGCATGGTCTTGGCCGTGGTCGCGATGTCCTCGACCTCGATGCCGGGAACGGCCAGGCCCAGGATGGCGCCTGCCGTGGCCATCCGGTGGTCGGCATAGCTGTGGACGACCCCGCCGTGCAGCGGGGCGGGCCGGATGATGAGGCCGTCGGAGGTCTCCTCGGCGTCGCCGCCCAGGCGGTTGATCTCGGCGACGAGCGCGGCCAGCCGGTCTGTTTCGTGCCCGCGGAGATGGGCGATGCCGCCCAGCCGCGAGGGGCCGCTGGCCAGGGCGCAGAGTGCGGCGACTGTGGGGGCGAGTTCACTGGTCTCGTCGAAGTCGGCGCCCTTGATCTCCGCGCCGCCGGTGACGGTCAGGGTGCCGTCCGTGAGCGTCACCGTGGCGCCCATCGTCGTAAGGATGCTGCGCCACAGATCGCCGACCTGGGTGGTCTCGGCCGGCCAGTTGGGCATGCTGACGGTGCCGCGCGTGGCCAGGGCCGCCGCCAGGTAGGGGCCTGCGTTGGAGAGGTCCTGTTCGATCCTGAGGTCAAAGGCGCGGATCGGCCCGGGGGAGACAATCCAGTGGTTCGGGCGGGAATCGTCCACGACCACCCCGGCCCCGCGGAGCACAGCGACGGTCATGTTGATGTGGTCCAGGCTGGGGACGGGCTTCCCGGCGTGTTCCTTGCTCTGGTGCTCGAGGTGCAGTCCCTCGGTGAAGCGGGCACCGGTCAGGAGCAGTGCGGACACGAACTGCGAGGAAGCGCTGGCGTCGATGACAAGGTGGCCGCCCCGGACGACGCCGGTGCCGTCGACGGCGAACGGCAGCGAGGAGGCGGGACCGCCGTCGGGCGCGGTGACAGCGACGCCCAGCCCGGTGAGCGCCTCGATGATTGGCCCCATCGGGCGCTTGCGGGCGTGCGGGTCGCCGTCGAACAGTGCCACTCCCCGGCGCAGGGCCGCCACGGGCGGAACGAACCGCATGACCGTCCCGGCCAGTCCGCAGTCGATGCCGGTCCGGTCCCCGGCGGCGTCCTGGCTGATGGGCGTGATGGCCAGGTCTGGACCGAAGCCGCCGTCCCCCGGCACCTCCGTGATGGTGGCCCCGAGCTGCCGCAACGCCTCGATCATGAGCGCGGAGTCGCGGGAATGCAGCGGGGCACGCAACCGCGAGGGTCCGTCGGCGAGGGCGGCCAGCACGAGGTACCGGTTGGTCAGGGACTTGGATCCCGGAACGGTGACCGTTGCGTCGAGCGGCCGTTCGGCGAACGGCGCCCGCCAGAGCGGCGCGCCTGCGGCGGTAACGGAGGAGGCAGCTGCGGTGGGGGTGGCGCCTGTCATTGCTGGTTTAGGCTCCGACGGTGTGGTCTACAGCTTTGCGTACGGCTTTGTCGGCCTTCTTCAGCTGCTTGCCGGTGGTCTTCTTCACGTCGGCGGCGAGGTGGCCGGTGGACTTTTTCACGTCGGCGGCGAGGTGGCCGGTGGACTTCTTGACGTCGGCGGCGAGGTGCTCGGCGCGCCAGGCGAGGCTGGGCCGGCCGTTCGTGTCGACGGCGGCCAGCAGCACGCCGCCGGTCAGCGAGACGTTCTTGAGCAGCTGCTTGCGGCGGGCGTCGCGGCCCTCCTTGGAGGTGATGTCGGCGCTGCGCCATTCAACGTAGCCGTTGAGTGCGGAGATGACGGCCAGGAAGGTGGCGGCGAGGCGTGCCGACTTGCCGAGCGCGAAGAGCACGCCGGCCCCGACCTGGGTGCCGCCGATAACGCGGGCCAGAACCTTTTCGTTGGTCTGGAAGGGCAGGGATTCAGCCGCGCGGCGCAGCAGGGGTGACAGCTGCGTGGCCGTGTCATCCGCGTTCTTGAGCTTGTCCATGCCTGCAAGGACGAAACTGGAGGCGAGCATGGGCCGGGCGAGAAAGCGGACAAAGGACATGAATTTCCTCCTGGATGGACGAACCGCGGAATTGATGCGGGATAACCGGTTCTAGTCTTGCACTTTTGCGGAATATTTGCCTGCCGGGCGGGGTTGTGAATGACAGGTCCCGGCCACCGGTTTGCGGCTGGGCGATGAACTGATGACGAGCGGGGAGGCGGAGATTTGATTCTGGTGAAGGACGCGCAACGGGCGGCATATCCTGCGGAGTTGTGGACCATGGCCCTGCAGGATCGAACAAGTCCGGCCGTTGCGGCCGTTCCGGGCGCCCGCCGCAAGGTGACAGTAGACTGGGACGCAATGAGCACCATGGATCCGGCCGTTGCGGCCATGCACGAGGTCGCCGGAAACGGCGCCACGCCCGCGAAGTCACCTGTTGCCGGCCCCGCCGGCACACTCTCTGAACCTGCCCCGGACGCTGGAGCGGTCCCGGAGTCCGCCGCCGCGTTGACTGCTGACGCAGGCACTGACGCCGTGCAGGATGCTGCCGCCCGGGAGACGATCGTGGACGGCCAGGCCCTGGACGTGGCGACCGAAACTACGGAGGAACGCCGGGTACGGTTCGAGCGCGACGCCATGCAGTACGTGGACCAGCTGTACTCCGCGGCCATGCGGATGGCCAGGAATCCCGCTGATGCCGAGGACCTGGTCCAGGAGGCGTACACGAAGGCGTTCTCCGCATTCCACCAGTACAAGCCGGGCACCAACCTCAAAGCCTGGCTGTACCGCATCCTGACGAACACCTACATCAATCTCTACCGCAAGCGGCAACGCGAGCCGCTGCAGTCGAACTCGGACACCATCGAGGACTGGCAGCTCGCCCGGGCCGAGTCGCACACCTCCTCGGGGCTCCGTTCGGCGGAAGCCGAGGCGCTGGACCACCTGCCGGACTCCGACGTGAAGCGCGCCCTGCAGGCCATCCCGGAGGAATTCCGGCTGGCGGTCTACTTCGCCGACGTCGAGGGATTCGCGTACAAGGAAATTTCAGACATCATGAACACCCCGATCGGGACCGTGATGTCCCGCCTGCACCGGGGACGGAAGATGCTGCGGGACATGCTCGCCGACTACGCTGCCGAGCGGGGATTCAGGGCCGCTGATGCCACCGCGGCGACCGGAAGCAACAAACAGGAGAACAGGAAATGAGCGACTGCCAGGGACTGGGCGATTGCGACGACGCCCGGATGCAACGCATTTACGAGTATCTGGATGGTGCCCTCACGCACGATGACATCGCCGAGATCCGGGACCACCTGGACGGGTGTCCGGAATGCTTTGAGCAGTACGACCTCGAATGTGTTATCCGCGTCATGGTGAAGCGCTCGTGCACCGAGGCTGCCCCGGAGAACCTCAAGAACTCGATCCTGGACCGGATTCACTCCAGCTCGGTCGAGGCCTGACCCGGGGACACCCGGCGTCACGCCACGCAAAACGAATGACCCCGGAAACCGTGAGGTTTCCGGGGTCATTCGTCTAAAGCTGTCATTCCAAGCTTTGCTTAGGCGTTGGGGCGCTTGCCGTGGTTCGCGCCGCCACGCTTACGGTCACGACGTTTACGTGCACGTTTGCTCATAGCTGGCCTCCTTAATTTTTGGTACTCAAAAGAGCTGCCCTCAAGTCTCCCACATCAGGACACCCGCCGCGAACCGGCGGCGGCGGGAGACGCCACAGAGGGCCAGTCACAGCCGGAGAATCAGTCCAGGGAATTTCGAATGGAGATCCGTGCCTGGTCCAGCACCGTCTTTACCGTCTCCAGCGTCACGGGAGTGATCGGATGCCGGCCGCCGTGCCGGCGCAGTTCAACCCGGATGTCGTCGCGGAAGGACTGCACCAGCATCTCCGCTTCACGCAGCCGGCTGTCGCCCTCCTGCGAGAAGCGCTGGCCCGCCAGCGAGGCGACCGTGGACCCGGCCGCCCGGGCCGAGGAACGCGCGGACTCGGCCGTGGCGGCCAGATCGGCCCGGAGCCCCCGCATGTTGGCCTTAATGTCCTGCCGCAGGTTGTCCGCGAGCCGCCGGACCGATGCGGAGATGTCGTTTTCCACACCGGCGAGTTCGTCGCGCCGGCTGTTCAGCTCCACGAGCCCGTCCTGGGTGATGCTGTAGTAGGTCCGGCGTCCCTCGGTGTGGGTGGCCACAAGACCCTCCTCCTCGAGCTTGCCAAGCCGCGGGTAGATGGTACCGGCGCTGGGGGAGTACGTGCCGCCGAAGCGTGCGCTGAGCGCCTTGATGAGTTCGTACCCATGCTTCGGACCCGACTCCAGCAGCGCGAGCAGGTACAGACGCAGCGCCCCGTGGGCAAAGACCGGAGGCATCAATGCCCCTGGGCGGGATCCGCGCCCGGCTGGCCGTGGAAGATCGACGTCCTGCCCGAAACGGAGTTGGTGCGGACCAGCATCAGCTGGGTGTCGGGCCCGGCAATGGTCTGCACGGTTCCGCTGGGCTGGCTGTACTTCAGGTCGTCAATCACGATGGCGCCGCTGGCGGACTTGGCGATAATGTCCACGCCGACGTCGTGCGGGAGGCGGATGGTGACATCACCCGACACCGCATTGGCGCCGAAGTCCTGGGTGAAGCCGTGCAGGTCGAAGCTCAGGTCCCCGCTGACGGTATTGGCGCGGACATGGCTGAACTCGCCGGACGCCGTGACCTCGCCGGAGACGCTCTTGGCCGTTAGCACTCCGTGGTGGTTGCGGGCGATCACCTCGCCGCTGACGGTGTTGACGGCGAGCTCCCCGGAGGTGCCGTCGGCCAGGACGGAACCGGAAACTGTGTTCAGCCGGGTGCGCCCGCTGGTCCCCGAGACCATACCGTCGCCTCTGACGGTGCCGGCCTCAACATCGACGCCGGCGGGCAGGGCTATGCTGATGACCACCGAGTTGCTGCTGCTGTTGTTGACGGTTCCCATGAGGTTCCTGAACCACCCCTGCGGCCCGTCGAGCTGATGCCGGACCTCGAGGCGGCCGTTGACGAGGCTGATCGCCAGCGGGTCGCCGTGGACGTCGGACACCTCGATCCGGGTGACGGCCTCGTCATGGGAGACGATGTCGAATCGCCCCCGGACGATGCCGAGCTTAAGCGAGCTGACGCCGTCGACGTCGATGGTCTGGGGACCGGTGACGGTCCAGTTGTTCTCTGTCATGGTTCCTCCGGCGGGCGATACTCTCTGCCAAATCATTGCGATATATCGTGACAATAAAGTCACGATATATCGCCGGATCGGC
>DATITT010000475.1:0-5764 GCA_035467435.1 Arthrobacter sp.
GCTTTGCTTCGTTCACCTGCGCCGGCCGCCCTATGTTCAGGGTCCTTCGTCTGGAGATCCACTGGCTCTCCCGGCGCGACTGCAGAAGTGAGTCTTGCTTGGGAGAGTGGATTTCCAACAACCGACGGTCTTTGGTCCCCCTAGCCTACGCGAGCCTGGGCGTATGCTCCAAATCGGGACTCCGGGGTGCGGTTCAGCTGATGCTGGGGCTGAAATCCGGAATTTCCTTTTGCCAGATCCCCGTCACGCCGGCGGTCGTGAAACCAAGCTGCAGGTTGACCTGAAGCAGGTACCGGTTTTCGGGTGCGTTCCAGGTGTAGAGGACCCGGGCATCCGGGAACTGCTCGGAGAGCCGCTCCATGTTGGCGACCTTGATCAGCAGGCCCAGCTTGTTGCCGCGGTGCTCGCGCAGGACCACGGTGTCGTCCTGGAACACGACGTCGGGGCGCATTGCGAGGACGGTAATGGTGGTCAAGCCAACGAGTTCACCGCTAGCGAGGTGTTCGACGGCGGTAACCACCGTCCGGCGGCCCTGCGCGATGGCGACGTCCTCCGCCTCACGGAGGATTCCGCCGTCGAACACCATGTCCGAGTCGTCCACCCCGGGCACGCCGGCTTCGCCCGCACTGTTCTCCAGCGCCGCGACCGCGTCGAGCCATTGCTCCGGGCACCGGTCCGTCCAGTGGTGCAGGCGGTAGCGGCCGCCGTTGGCTTCCTCGGCCTCGGTCTGCAGCTCCTCCACGAGCTCGCTGTCCAGCGGCAGCGCACAGGCACTGAATTTCTCGATGTGCTGGAGGGTGTAGCCATTGTGGCGGGCGAACTCCACTTCGCGGCTGTTCACCGGCACGAAGCCGAGGCCCGTGCCGGGCACCAGCTGGCCGGCTTCACTGTCCCCCAGCGAGGAGCTCGGATGGTTCGTGTCGATCAGGATGGTGTGGCGGCCCTCGTCGCGTGCGAAGTGCTCCGCGGCCTCGAGCAGCTGCCGGCCGACGCCCCGGCCCTGGAACTCCGGCAGGACGTCCAGGTCGAATTCGGCCAGGTCGAGGTTCTCAGAGAGAGGCAGCGCGATGTCAACTGTTCCGACGATGTCCGCGCCGATCTTGGCCACGAGAATCACCTGGCGCTCGTAGGGGTCCGCCATTTCGAGCAGTTTCTCCCGCGGTGCGTAGGCGAGATCGTCACTGCCCCAGGTTTGCATGCGCACCTTGCGGCCGACTTCGACGGCGGCAAGGAAGTCGGCGGCGTCCGGCCCGTCCAGCGAATCGTGGATCCACAGCTGTTCAATCCGTACGTCGTTTGCCATAACGGGCATCATCCCCAGCTGTTCTGCCATCTACAGGTACCGGATTTCCTGCAGTAGCAGGATTCCACCGTCAGCATATGCCGGTTTGCGCCGGCGTTCCATCAGTGACCTGTGCAGGGCCTGCCAGGATCCCCGGGCCGGCGGCGTCGACGGTCCGCTGCCATTCGCCGTCGTAGCCTGCGGGCCGGAAACCGAGCGCGACGTTGATGGCGAGCATATGGTCGTTCTCAGCGGCGTTGAACGTGTTGACGCGTACCACAGCCGGGTACCCGGCGATCAGGCGGCGGAGGTTGCGGATTTTGACGAGCATGCCCAGGCGGTGCCCGCGGTGTCCGGCGGCGACCAGGGTGTCGTCCTGGTCGGCCAGCCACGGTTTGCTGGGCGCCAGTTCGAGCACGGAGTAGGCCGCCAGTTCGTTTCTTTCGCGGTGCCGTGCGGCTGTTACGAGCGAGGTATTACCGGCCTGCTTCCAGGTGTCCTCAACGTGCCGGACGCGGGCGGCGTCCCAGGTCTCCTCTTCATAGCTGAGCCCGCCCGTCGGGGCGTCTGTGCTCATCCGGGACATCAGCACGGCGAGCTGCTCCACGTACTCCTCCGGGCAATGGTCGGTCCAGGTGACCAGCTCGTACGGCGCGGCCCTGGCCAGCGCCTCCCGTTCCAGGGCGTCCAGCAATGCCGGTGCCGGCGGCATGGCGAGGGAGCTGAAGCGCTCCACCTGCTCCAGCCGGTAGCCCGCCTGTTGAGCGAACCGGACGGCGCGCGCGGACGCCGGCAGCGCGCCGGTGCCGGTGGCGGGCCGGACCAGATCCGGGCCCCCTGCGTCGAAGTCGGCCGGGTGCTCCGTGAAGGTCATCAAAACGGTGCGGCCGTCCGCCGCCGCCAGGGCCTCGGCATGGGCCAGCAGGGTCCGTCCGATCCCGCGGCCGGTGAAGTCATTCAGGACGTCCACGTGGACCAGCGCGCTGCCCAGGTTCTCCTGAAGCTCGTAACGGACCCACGACCGGGCGACCATCCGGCCGCCGACACGGACGAAGAAGAGCTGCATGCGCGTGTAGGCGTCGTCCTTCCAGTACCGGAGCCGGGCCTCGGCCGGGGTGGCGCGGTCCAGGTTCCCCCAGGTCTCCCTCACCAGGGCGTCGCTGAGCTTGCTGAACTCCACGAAGTCCCCCGCGTCCGGGGAGTCGAGGGCGTCGGGAAGGAGGAGGCGTTCCATGCGGTACGGCGCGGCAGTCACCGGGACAGCGTAACCGGTGCCCCGGAACGCAGAAAAGACCGCCCCGCAGGTGCGGGACGGTCTTTTCTTGAAGCCTATTGAAGCTTAGACCTCGGTCAGGACCTTGGTGACGTTGGGGTCAACCGAGATGCCCGGGCCAAAGGTGGTGGCGACGGTGGCCTTCTGGATGTAACGGCCCTTGGAAGCGGACGGCTTGAGGCGGAGGACCTCTTCCAGAGCGGCTGCGTAGTTCTCGGCCAGCTTGAGGGCGTCGAAGGAAACCTTGCCGATGATGAAGTGCAGGTTCGAGTGCTTGTCGACGCGGAAGTCGATCTTGCCGCCCTTGATGTCGTTGACGGCCTTGGCGACGTCAGCGGTCACGGTGCCGGTCTTCGGGTTCGGCATCAGGTTACGCGGACCCAGGACCTTACCGAGGCGGCCAACCTTGCCCATGAGGTCAGGGGTGGCTACGGCGGCGTCGAAGTCGGTCCAGCCGCCTGAGATCTTTTCGATCAGGTCGTCGGAACCAACGAAGTCGGCGCCGGCTGCGATTGCTGCCTCAGCCTTGTCGCCCGTTGCGAAAACGAGGACGCGGGCGGTCTTACCGGTGCCGTGCGGCAGGATAACGGTGCCGCGGACCATCTGGTCAGCCTTACGCGGGTCGACACCCAGGCGGAAAGCAACCTCAACGGTGGCGTCGAACTTGGACGGGTTGGTGTCCTTGGCCAGCGTCACTGCCTCGAACGGCGCGTAGAACTTCTCCGCGTCGATCTTGGCTGCGGCTGCCTCATATGCTTTGCTGCGCTTTGCCATGCTGCTTATTCTCCTTGTGCAGTTGTGGTCTGCGGACCGCGCTGGGCCCTGCCACAGTTGGAAACTCCGAACGGTTAGTCCGGACCGGAACTCCAACATCTCAATGTTTAGGTGGTGCCGGTTGCCCGGCGGGGAAGGCTATTAGCCTTCGACGGTGATACCCATGGAACGGGCGGTGCCGGCGATGATCTTCGCGGCGCCTTCCAGGCTGGTGGCGTTGAGGTCTTCCATCTTGGTGGTGGCGATCTCGTTGACCTGGGCCTGGGTCAGCTTGGCAACCTTGACGGTGTGCGGGGTGGGTGAACCCTTGGCAACGCCTGCAGCCTTCTTGATGAGCTCTGCAGCCGGCGGGGTCTTGGTGATGAACGTGAACGAACGGTCCTCGTAGACCGTGATTTCAACCGGAATAACGTTGCCGCGCTGGGCTTCCGTCGCAGCGTTGTACGCCTTGCAGAATTCCATGATGTTGACACCGTGCTGGCCAAGCGCAGGACCGATGGGCGGGGCCGGGTTAGCGGCACCTGCCTGGATCTGCAGCTTGATGAGGCCGGTGACCTTCTTCTTGGGAGCCAATGTAGGGTCCTTCTCTCAATTACGTCCTGGGACACAGGAGCGTGCCTCAGGTTGTTGGCCGCCATGGCGAGGCGGCCGGCCGCCCCTGGGCTGCTAAAGCGGGCAGTCCGGGGCGAATTCTTTGGGAATGACTAGATCTTGCTGACCTGGTTGAACGAAAGCGTGACCGGGGTCTCGCGCTCGAAGATGGAGACCAGCACCACGAGGGTCTGGGAGTCCACCTTGATTTCCGAGATCGTGGCCGGGAGGGTCTCGAAGGGACCTTCCTTGACGATGACGGACTCGCCGACCTCGAAGTCGACGTCGACCTGCGCGGCAGCGTGCTTGACCGGCTTGCCCTTCTCGGCCTGCTCTTCTTCGAAGACCGGGGCGAGCATGGAGAAGACCTCGTCGAGGCGCAGCGGGACCGGGTTGTGGGCGTTGCCCACGAAGCCGGTGACGCCGGGGGTGTGGCGGACGGCGCCCCAGGAGGCATCCGTCAGGTCCATGCGGACCAGGACGTAACCGGGGATGCGGACGCGGTTGATGACCTTGCGCTGAGCGTTCTTGATCTCAACGACTTCCTCCATCGGAACCTGGATTTCGAAGATGTAATCTTCCATGTCCAGGGTCTGGATGCGGGTTTCAAGGTTGGCCTTGACGCGGTTCTCGTAGCCGGCGTAGGAGTGGATGACGTACCAGTCACCTTCCTGGCGGCGCAGCTTGGCCTTGAACTCGTCGGCCGGATCGACCTCGGCCGCGGCAGCAGCAGCGGCCAGCGCGTCGCCCGACTCGTCGTCGGATTCGGCTGCTTCGTCGCCGGCGTCTGCCTCGGCGGAGTCGCCAGCGGCGGCCTCTGCCGTGTCAACGGACTCGCCAGCGACGTCGGATTCGTCAGCGACGTCAACGGACTCGTCAGCGACGTCGGATTCGGGCGCAGCAGACACAGCCTCGGACTCTTCCCCGGCTTCCACCGCGGCGTCCTGGCTCTTATCCAGCTCAGTCTCAGTTACCTCGAGCTCCTGCTCAGACACTTGGTCTCCTGCTTCCTCATTGCCTAACATGCCTATTTAAATGACTCAATTCCGCACACCCCGCGGATCCCCCCGGAATCCCGGTGGTTATCCACGCAGTCTGCGGACCGGTCGCCTTAGCTGTCCGTGGGGCCCGTGCCGCCGAAGACCCAGCCCACTCCGGTCCCGAAGGCCAGATCCAGCAGGGTGACGATGAGCATCATGATGACCACGAACATCAGCACCACGAGGGTGTAGCGGATCAGTTCCTTGCGGGTCGGTGCAACGACCTTCTTCAGTTCGCCGATGACCTGGCGGATGAAGAGCGTGATTCGAGCGAAGAAGCCCGCCTTGGGGGCGTTCTTGGCGGGGCGGCCACTGGAGCTGCTTGCAGCCGTTTCGGTCACCTGGTACTCACTCATCCTCGCAATGTCGGATACCCGGCCCTGAACTGAACCATGGTTGCTGCGCTTGCCCCGGAGAAACCGGAACAGCTTGCGCAGGGCAGACAGGACTCGAACCTGCAACCTGCGGTTTTGGAGACCGCTGCGCTACCAATTGCGCCACTACCCTATGGATCGAAAACCAGCTTCGGCCGTTCCCCAGACTTCCCTGAGGCGCAGACCATCATCGTGTTTTCAACACCGGAGAACCAGTCTACGCAACAACTGCGCCTACGTCGAACCGGCCCTAACGGACCGCCCGCCTCGCCAAGGAAACCAGTGAAAAAGGCGAGAAAACCAGCAAGAAATACAGCCAGGAAAACCATCTGACCGACATGCAGTCATATTTCCCCGCCGGCTCCGCAGACGATCCGGTGAACAGCATAGAGTAGATTCCGTCGAAGCCCACCAAACAGCAACCGAAGCT
>DATITT010000476.1:0-4029 GCA_035467435.1 Arthrobacter sp.
AGCCGTCGTCGGCGTCCCAGGCACCAGCGCCGGCGTCGCCGCTGTCGCCGTCGGCCCCGCAGCCGCCTGTCCTGCAATTGCCGGCCCGGCAGCCTGACGCGGACGTCGACCACGACGGCCAGACGATCATGAAGAGCGACCTTGCCGGGTCGAGCCCGCGGCCGCCCGGCGCGCAGCGCCCGTCCACAGGGCCGTCCACCGGACCGGCTACCGGACCCATGGTGCTGGCCCTCGTCTGCCCGCAGGGCCACGCCAACCCCTCCACCTACTCCCAGTGCGGCCGCTGCGGCCAGCCGCTGCCCGGCGACGGCGTCCAGGTCCGGCGCCCCCACCTGGGCCGGATGCGCCTGTCCACCGGCGAGCTGCTCGACCTCGACCAGTCACTCATCGTGGGACGCCAGCCCTCGGTGTCGCGCGTCCAGGGTGCCGTGATGCCGAAACTGGTCCAGGTGGCGAGCCCCAGCGGGGACATTTCCCGCTCGCACGTGGAGGTAAGGCTCGAAGGCTGGCACGTCATGCTGTGCGACCTCAAGGCCACCAACGGCACGGTGCTGGTGCGCGAGGGCCAGCCCCCGCGCCGGCTGGCCCAGGGCGAGATGGCGATCCTGCTCGACGGCGACATCGCGGAAGTCGGCGACGGCATCTCGCTGCGCTTTGAGGAGATCCCGTGAGTTCAAAACGGCCCGTAGCCCCGCCGCCAGTCATCCCGGGCTTCACGTACATCAGCCTGCTCGGCTCCGGCGGCTTCTCCGACGTCTATCTCTACGAACAGGACCGGCCGCACCGCAAGGTCGCCGTCAAGGTGCTGCTCTCGGACCTGAAAACCGAAGGTGCCCGCCGCCGCTTCGAATCCGAAGCCAACCTGATGGCGCAGCTGTCCTCGCACCCGTACATCGTGACGATCTTCGAAGCCGAGATCACCGACTCCGGGCATTCCTACCTCGCCATGGAGTACTGCTCCCGGCCCAGTCTGGACGTCCGCTACCGGCGGCAGCGCTTCAGTGTGGACGAGGTCCTGGCCATCGGTATCCAGGTGGCGTCCGCCGTCGAGACCGCCCACCGGGCCGGGATCGCGCACCGGGACATCAAGCCCGCCAACATCCTGGTCACGGACTACAACCGGCCCGCCCTGACGGACTTCGGCATCTCCGGCACCCTGGCCGGGGACGCGGACGAGGACGCAGGCATGTCCATCCCGTGGTCCCCGCCGGAGCAGTTCACCGGCCACCACGTCGACGGCGTCCTGGTGGATGTCTGGGCGCTGGGCGCCACGCTCTACACCCTGCTGGCCGGACGGTCCCCGTTTGTGCTGCCGGGGGCGGACAACTCCCAGCGTGAGCTGATCTCACGGATCACCAACCTGCCGGTGCCGAAGCTGGGCCGCGCCGACGTACCGGAATCCCTGGAGCTGGCGCTCTCGACGGCGATGGCCAAGGCCGCGTCCTCCCGCTATTCCTCGGCGCACGCCTTCGCGCTGGCCCTGCAGCGGATCCAGGCCGAACTGAACCTCTCCGTGACATCGTTCGAGGTCCTGGAGGAGCCGCGCGCGGAGGAAAACCACCCCGACGACGGCTTCGAGGAAACCCGGGTCCGCAGCGTCGCCGCGATCGACCCGGACGCCACCGGCAATGCACCCACTTTCCCGGCCAGGTTCCCCGGCACGGACACCAGTTCCACGGTGGACAACGCCACCACCTTCAACAGCGCCACCGCCTTCAACAATTCAACTGCCTTCAATAATTCACCAGTCCGGCGCCCGGCACTGCCCGGCCCCGCTGCGGCTGGCTCCGCCGTGCCCGGCGCCGGCCGGACTGCCGCCGCCCCGGCTCCTGCCCCCGACGACGACCTTGCGGCTACGGTCAACCGTTCCAGCGCGGCTCCCGCACCCGATGCGGGCGGGGGCGCGGGGGAGCAGCCGGCCGGCCACGGCCACGGTCGCGGCAAGCTGCTGCTCTCCATCGTCGGCGGCACCGTCCTGGTGGCCGCCGTCGCCCTCGGGATCGTGGCCGGCACCACCCGGCCCGAGCCGGCGCCGAAGGCCACGGACCAGGTCAGCAAACCTCCCGCGGACGCCCTGGACAACGGCACCGTGCCGGACGTCACCGGGCTGGCCGGGGTGGCCGGGCCGGCCGGGAAGGTCAGCTTCACCTGGACCAACCCGCAGCCCAAACCCGGCGACAGCTACAAATGGCGGGTCCACACGCTCAAGGGCGGCGGGGAGTACCAGTCGTCCGCCGGGCCGGCCGCTGACATCGCGCCGAACCCGGCCGAACCCAGCTGCATCCAGGTCATGATCGTCCGCAGCGATGGGGCTTCCTCGCCGCTGGGCCCGGATTCCATCGCCTGCGTCCCGAATTAGCATCACCAACGACTTTCTCGAAAGGCACGGATTATGGGGGATCTGGCAATAGATTTCTGCGGCGAGTGGCATGAACCCTCGGACCAGGACGTCTTCAGCATCGGCCGCGAAGGCGACCTTGAGGTGGACGACAACCCGTACCTGCACCGGCAGTTCCTGCAGATCGCCCGTTACGACGGCATCTGGTGGCTGAGCAACGTCGGCAGCATGCTCTCCGCGACCATCGCCGATGCCTCCGGCGGAATGCAGGCGTGGCTCTCGCCGGGCGCCCGGATTCCGCTGGTCTTCAGCCACACCAATGTCATCTTCACCGCGGGCCCCACCACGTACGAGTTCGCCGTGCACCTGCAGACGCCCGCCTTCCGGCAGGAATCCCGCGACGAGGACAGCGGCGGTGACACCACGATCGGCCCGGTGCTTTTCACCGACTCGCAAAAGGCCCTGATCGTGGCCCTCGCCGAACCCATGCTGCGCCGCGAGGGGACCGGCTTCAGCGCCATCCCGTCCTCGGCCGACGCCGCCAAAACCCTGGGCTGGGCCCTGACCCGGTTCAACAGAAAGCTGGACAACGTGTGCGACAAGCTCGACAAGGTGGGGGTCGCCGGCCTGCGCGGCGGCGTCGGGAAACTCGCCACCAACCGCCGCGCGCGGCTCGTGGAACACGCCGTCACCTCACACCTCGTGACCCCGGCTGACCTGTACCTGCTTGAAAAGCTCAACACTGCAAAGCAGGCCGCTGAACAGCACAGCGCCGCAGAGCACAACGCCGGACAGCAGCCCGCTGAACAGCACACAACTGACGAACTGACTGGAGCCGACCTAGCGTGAGAATCCGACTGACGCTGCGCCGGGACCCGGCCGACGCCAAAGACCTCGCCGTCACCGTTGACGGCCTCGCCACCGTGGCGGACATCGCCACCCAGCTCTGGGTGGCCGATCCGGCACGGCGGGGGACCCCGCCGCCGTCGAACCTGTCCCTCAGCATCGAGGAGGCCTTCGCCGCCGGCGGCATGAAGGGCAGCATCCTGGACCGCAAGGACAACCTGCTCGAATCCGGGCTGCGGCCGGGCTCCATCGTCTCGCTGACCCAGCTCAGTGAGCAGTTCGCGACGCCCGGCGCCACCCGGGGACCGGCGGCGGCGACGCTGCGCGTGCTGTCCGGGCCCGACGTCGGACGCGAATTCTCGCTGCCGTCGGGCACCAGCTACATCGGCCGGGACCGCGACGTCGACATCCGGCTCACGGACCCGCTCACCTCCAAGCGGCACGCCCGCATCACGGTCGGCGAGACCGTCGAGATTGTGGACACGAATTCAGCCAACGGTCTGCTGATGGACGGGCTGCCGGTCACCCGCGCCACGCTGAACTCCTCGGACACCGTGGCCCTGGGCGACACCACTGTCTCCGTGGTTTCGCTCGGCACCGGCCACAGTTCCGCCCCGAGCTCGCCGCTGATCGACTTCAACCGTTCGCCGCGCGTGGTGCCGCGTTTCGAGCTGCAGAAACGTATGCTCCCGGCCGGACCCAAGCGCCAGGAGCACCACGCCTTCCCGTACATCATGCTGCTCGCGCCGCTGATGATGGGCGGCATCCTGTTCGCCGTCACGCAGAACGTGCTCTCGGTCGTCTTTATGCTGATGATGCCGCTGTTCATCGTGGGCCACTACGTG
>DATITT010000477.1:0-2599 GCA_035467435.1 Arthrobacter sp.
CTCCAGCGGGAGCACGGCCGTATCGGAAGCCTATTTCGCCCAGTTGCTGGGGCTGCCGTTCATTGCGGTGATGGCCCGGACCACCAGCCGGGAGAAAATCGCACTGATCGAGGAGTTCGGCGGCTCCTGCCTGCTCGTGGACCACGCGTCCGAAGTCTACGCGGCCGCAGCGGAACTCGCGCAGCGCACCAACGGCCACTACATGGACCAGTTCACCTACGCGGAGCGGGCCACGGACTGGCGGGGCAACAACAACATCGCGGAGTCCATCTTCGACCAGCTGGCCCTGGAGGAGCACCCGATCCCCCGCTGGATCGTGGTGAGCGCCGGCACCGGCGGCACCAGCGCCACCATCGGCCGTTACCTCCGGTACCACCGCCACGACACGGAACTCGCCGTCGTGGATCCGGAGAACTCCGCGTTCTACCCCGGCTGGCTGGACAGCCGCCCGGCCGCCGACGGCGGACCCCACCACGACACGGCCGACCCCGCCGGCACGGCCCGGGCCACCGCCGTGGCCCGCGGGTGCCAGCCCTCGCGGATCGAGGGAATCGGCCGGGCGCGGCTGGAACCGAGCTTTGTCCCGGCGGTCATCGACCACATGGTCCAGGTCCCGGACGCGGCCTCGGTGGCCGCGATGCGCCATCTGCTCGACTACGCCGGCCTGCACGCCGGACCCTCCACCGGCACCAACCTGTGGGGCGTCTGGCAGTTGATTGCGGAGATGGTCGCCCAGGGCCGCCGCGGCAGTGTCGTATCGCTGATGTGCGACGGCGGAGACCGCTACGCCGGGAACTACTACAATCCGGAGTGGCTGCAGTCCCAGGGCCTGGACCCCGAGCCGCATGAGGCGACCATCCGAGAATTCTTCACCACCGGGACCTGGCCGAACTAGGCGCCCTGTCTCCTAGACCTCGACGCTTTCCCCGCTGGAGAGGTGCCGGTATTCGGTGCCGTACTTCGCGCCAAACCGGGTCACATGCCCTTCCACGATGCCGCGCCCGTTGTCATTGAGCAGGGCGTCGTGGATCGGGAAGGCTTTCGGGGCGCGGACTCCGATCACGAAGTCGACCACCTCGCCCACCTTGTTCCAGGGTGCGTGGATCGGCACCAGCAGCGTCCGGACGTCCACGCCGTCGGGCACAATGAACGAGTCTCCGGGGTGGTAGACGTTGGAGTCCACGAAATAGCCGATATTGGCCACCACCGGAATCTGCGGATGGATCATCGCGTGCTGCCCGCCAAAACACCGGACAGAGAACCCTGCCGCCTCGAAGTCCCCGCCGGGGGCTGCAGTGTGGATCCGCGGCCCGGCGTCGGGGGCCTTGTCGCGCAGCTGCGCCGCAACCCCGGCCGGCGCATACAGCTGCAGGGACGTGTTGGCCAACAAAGCGGCAACGACGGCGTCGGCGTCGAGGTGGTCGGCATGTTCGTGGGTGACCAGCACGGCATCGGCGCCGGCGAGGGCACGGTCCGTCTCGGAGAAGTTCCCCGGATCGAACACCAGCACCTTGCCGTCCTTCTCGAGCCGGACACAGGCGTGCGTAAACTTCGTCAGCAACATCTGGCCAGCCTAAGGTTCAGCCACGGCGGTGTCCACGCGCCCGGCTGGTAATCTGGGACCTTGCCACCACCCCGTATCCAGACCACCAGTGAAGCGAGTTCCACGATGTCCCACGGCGCCACAGCCGACGGCGGCCGGGCCACAGTGCCGGCTCCTGCCGCGGCCAAGGAGCAGCGTGTCACCAAGCAGCGCCTCGCGGTCAGCGCCGTCCTCGACGAGCTGACGGACTTCGTCAGCACCCAGGAGCTGCACCGTATCCTGCAGGACCGCGGCACCTCGGTGTCCCTCGCCACCTCCTACCGGATTCTGCAGTCCCTCGCGGACGATGGCCTGGTGGACGTCCTCCGGAACGCCGACGGCGAGGCCGTGTACAGGCGTTGCGCCGTCACCGGACATCATCACCATCTGCTGTGCCGCAGCTGCGGCAAGGCCGTCGAGGTCGAGGCACCTGCGGTCGAGGCCTGGGCCGCGCGGACGGCAACCGAGCACGGCTTCACCGCACTGGAACACACGGTCGAGATCTTCGGGCTGTGCCCGGACTGCACGGCCCGGGCTGCCAGCTAGTTCTTGGCCCTGCTGGCCGGAACAAGGGCCTCGTCGGCGTCGTCGGCAGTGATCAGGATGTTGCCCTCCGCGATGGATTCGGACAACACGTCGTGCTCAATGGCGGTGGCCAGCGGCTTTTGCTTGACGAAGCACATCAGCACGGCGGCGACCAGCGCCAGCGGAACCATCCAGAGGAAGATGGGCGTCAACGCGTCGTTGTAGGAGGAAATGATGGCCTCCTTGATCGGCGCGGGCAGCTGGCTGACCACTGCGGGAGTCAGTGAGTTTGATCCGCCCGGAGTGCCGCCCCCGGTTGCCGAGGCCGGAAGACGCTCGGCAAGCAGCTCGGCCAACCGGCTCGCGAAGAGGCTCCCGACGACGGCGGAGCCGAGGGTGGCGCCAATCTGCCGGAAGAAGTTGTTCGACGCCGTTGCGGTGCCGACTTCGCGCAGCGGGAAGGAGTTCTGCACGATCAGCACCATGATCTGC
>DATITT010000478.1:0-2735 GCA_035467435.1 Arthrobacter sp.
CTCGGCGCTGCGCACGGTAAACGGCTTGTCGACGACGACGTCGAGTCCGGCTTCCAGCGCGGCTTTCGCGAGCGGGTAGTGGGTGGCCGGCGGGGTTCCAAGGACCAGCAGGTCCAGTTCGCCGGCGAGCTCCAGGATGTCCGCCGGGGTATCCATCAGGCGGGTGCCGGGATACCGGGCGGACGCGGCCGCCTGCCGGCCGGCGTCGGAGGTGGAAATCACCTCGACGGAAAACGCGGGGTCGGCGGCGAGCAGCGGGGCGTGGAAGACGCTGCCCGAGAGGCCGAAGCCGGCGACGGCCGTGCGGATGGGCCGGTTGGAGTCTGTTGTCATGGTCCCACGCTACCCCCGCACGCCGCGTCAGTCCCCGGATTAAACGGTGACGGCCGGCACCCCCCGAAGATTCAGGGAATGCCGGCCGCCGCTGCTCGATAAGCCGCTAAACGGCTAAACGGCTAAACGGGGAGTGTTACTTCTTTTCCCAGCCAATGGTGGTCCAGTCCGGAACCTGGGACAGGCTCTTGAACAGGGACGGGCCGTAGTTGGCCAGGCCGGTGCGCACGAAGGAGATCTGCGGACCGTTCATCACAACACCCATGGAGAAGTACTTCTCCATGTGCTTCCGTTCAACTTCCATGGCTGCTTCGTTGCGCTCAGCGTTGTCGGCAATGCTGGAGAGCTTCTTGATCTCGGCGTCCAGTTCGGCGTCGCCCAGTTCGTTCTCGTTCGTCTTGGAATCGTAGAACTGCTTGACGGCGTCGGTCGCGTCGGCGCCCACGGTGTAGCCGGAGACGCTCATGAAGAAGTCGCGGCTGCCCAGGACCTTGCCGAAGTCGGCAGAAGCGCGCTGGTCGATGCCAACATCCATGCCGCCGGCCTTCAGCTGGTTCTGCAGCGTCTGCGCGAACGCCAGGGTGGTGGGATCGTCACCGAAGTTGCTGATCTTGAAGGCGGCGGGGATGCCATCCTTTTCCATGATGCCTGCGGCGTTGGCCGTGTAGCCGGCGTCCGTCAGGACCTTCTTGGCGGCCTCGGCGCCGGTCTCCTTGACCGGGTAGTTGTCCTGGTAGTACTTGGAGAACGGCAGCAGCATCATCGATCCGGAGCTGGTTTCTTCCCAGTTCAGGCCGTTGAAGCGGACCTTGCGCAGTGCCTCGCGGTCGACGGCGGTGAAGATCGCCTTGCGGATGGCGACGTCGGTCATCGGCGCCTTCTGCGCGTTGAGGTTCAAACCGCCGGCGAAGAGACGCTGGCCGCGGCGGATTTCGGAGTCCTTGGAGCCATCGAGCTGCTTGTACGGGGTGATGGTGTTGGCGGACACACCGTCGATTTCACCGTTCTTGAAGGCGGCGATTGCGGCGCTGCTCTCAAGCTGGCGGAAGACCACCTTTTCCAGGACCGGCTTGTTGCCCCACCACTTGTCGTTCTGGGCGAGGGTGACCGTCTTGGCGGCGCTGTCGTACTGGTCCAGCTTGAACGGCCCGGCCATCCATTCCGGGTGCATGTCGCCGGTGAAGCCTTCGTTGAAGATCTCCGGGGTGTTCACGGCCGGGTGCACCAGGCCGGTGAACAGGGAATCCAGCGGGTAAACCGGCTGGGTGGTAGTGACAACAACTTCCTTGTCGCTGGAACCGGCCTTGACGGACTCAACGAATTCGTACGCGCCGGAGCTGACGATGTCGATGTCCTTGTTCTCACCCTTGAGCATGTTCCAGGTGTTTTCGAAGGCCTTGACGTCGATCGGCGTGCCGTCGTTGTAGGTGGCCTTCTCGTTCACCTTGATGGTGATGGTCTGCTTGCCGTCCTTGACGTCGCTCTTGACGTCCTCGCAGAAATCCTTGTTCGGCGTGGCGGTGCCGTCGAAGTCGAAGTTCCAGCAGCCCCAGGTGCCGGCCTGGTCGAT
Source organism: Arthrobacter sp. (assembly GCA_035467435.1). Classification (GTDB taxonomy): domain Bacteria; phylum Actinomycetota; class Actinomycetes; order Actinomycetales; family Micrococcaceae; genus Arthrobacter. Next base: position 1,904 of record DATITT010000478.1, read on the forward strand.
CGGGCGGTGCAGTGCGGTGTTGTCCGCGCTGTTGCCGTTGTTGGAGAACCCGTTGAAGTCCGGCCCGATGTTGCCCAGCGGCAGGGTGACGGTGCCGCCCGGCTGCAGGTCCTTGGCTTCCTTCGCGTTGATGCTGACCAGCTTGGCCAGGTCACTTCCCGCGTCCTGGCCCTTGGCGGTCTCGGGACCCTGTGCGGCGCCGCCGCCACCGCCACAAGCGGTCAGCGTAAGCGCTGCAACGGCGGCGGTGACGCCGCCGATCTTGGTCAGATTCTTCATGTGTTCCCCTTCATTCCTTTTGGTGCGAGTTGTGATGCGTGCGACTGGTAGGTCACGTGGTTTCGTGGACAACGAGCATGTCCGCGTCCAGTTCGCCGTCCGGATAGAAACAGGCGAATTGCTGGTCTGTGGGGGCCGCGGGGGCGGCCGGAAGGCCGGCAGCGGCCACGCGCCCCGGGGCTTGTCCGGTGCCGACGGCTTCCAGGGCGGTCGTGACTGCCACCAGTCCGGGCTCCTGGGTCAGGCACTTCTCCTGCTTCCCCGCCGGCAGCGCCGCGAAGACCGGGCAGCGCGTGGAGAAGTTGCAGCCCGCCGGCGCTTCCAGGGGCGAGGGCAGATCGCCCTGCAGGATGATGCGTGCGCGGGTGCGTTCCAGGACCGGGTCGGGGACCGGAATCGCGGAGAGCAGCGCCCGGGTATAGGGGTGGCGCGGATTGTCGAAGACGTTGTCCACGTTCCCGATCTCCACGATTTTGCCCAGGTACATCACGGCCACCCGGTTGGAGATGTGCCGCACCACGGACAGGTCGTGGGCCACCATCAGGTAGCTCAG
>DATITT010000479.1:0-2780 GCA_035467435.1 Arthrobacter sp.
TGAACCGGCTGGACCGGCTCCGCGAACGGAAGGCCGTGCAGCAGCATGGCGACGAGGGCAAGGCGCCGAAAACACCCATCTGACGGGTCCGCACGCCGTGCCCGCCGGCTACCCCAGCAGCGGAGTCATAAGCCGCGCGGCCACCTTGGCGGTCCGGGCGTCGACGTCGAACTCCGGGTTCAGCTCGGCAATATCGAGGTGCAGCAGTTTTCCGCTCGCGGCCACCTGGCGGCACACCGCGCTGACCACCGGCAACGGCACGCCGTATGCTGCCGGCGCGCTCACGCCCGGCGCCACCGAGGCCGGCAGCACGTCCAGGTCGATGGTCAGGTACAGGGCATCGACCCGCGCCAGGAACTCGGCCACGAACGCATGCGCGGCCGCGGCTGAGCAGTCCTCGTCCAGCAGGTAGTCCACGCCCAGCTCTTCGGCGGTCCGGAACAGCGCCCGGGTGTTGTTCGGCTCGGAGATCCCGACGACGGCGTACCTCAGTTCGCGGCCCGCGGCGGCTTCGGCCCGGGCCATCTGCAGGAACGGGGTCCCGGAACTGGGCACAGCCTCGTCGCGGAGGTCGAAGTGGGCGTCCAGGTTCAGCACCCCCACACGCAGGCCTTCCCGGACCGCGGCCGAGCCTGCCACCCCCAGATAGCTCGCGAACGCGGTTTCGTGCCCGCCGCCCAGCACCACGGGAAGCTGCCCGGCGTCGAGCAGGCTGGTGATCGCGAGCCCGGCACGCGCCTGTCCGGCCTCCAGGGCGTCCCCGGCCACGGTGACGTCGCCGGCGTCGTGCACGTCCCGGCCGAGTCGGAACGCGAGCGGACCGAGGGCGGCGCGGATCGCGGCGGGGGCCGTGGCGGCACCGGTGCGGCCCTTGTTGCGGCGCACCCCGGCGTCGCTGCCGAACCCCAGAATGACCGCGGGCCGGGCGGGCCGGTCGGACGCGGGCTGGACGCGGCGCGGGGCGTAGGGCGTGACGGCCTGCCACCAGCGGCGGTGCTCGGGGCCGTCGCCGTCGAACCGTCCGGTCCAGGGCTGCGGGGGGACATCTGCGGCGGGCACGGGAGAAACCATGCCCCTAGCTCACCGCAGCCCGGGCCGGAAAACCAGCCGCGCCGCCGTCGGACTGTCCGTAATCCCGGAAACTGCACTTAACCACAGCAGGAACCGCAAAAAACAGCGCCGAGGTGAGCCGTCGCGCCGATGTTCTGCACGAACATGGGCGCGACGTCTCACCTCGGCGGAGGGGGAGCGGGAACCTGCGGGGGAGGAACGAAGGGTTAGCGCATCCCCAGCGCGGCCTCGATCGGGCCGATCGCGAAGAACAGCAGGAACGCCGCGGCCACAGCCCACATCAGCGGGTGCACCTCACGCGCGCGGCCCTGGAAGGTGCGGATCAGGACGAAGCTGATGAAGCCGGCGCCCAGGCCGTTGGCGATGGAGTAGGTGAACGGCATCAGGGTGAAGGTCAGGAAGGCCGGGATCGCGATGCCCAGGTCCTGCCAGTCGATCTTGCCGACCTGGGAGACCATCATGAAGCCGACGACGACCAGCGCCGGGGCCACCGCTTCGAAGGGCACGAGGTTGATCAGCGGGGTGAAGAACATGGCCACGAGGAACAGCAGGCCGGTGACGATCGAGGCCAGGCCGGTCCGGGCGCCTTCGCCGATGCCGGCGCCGGATTCGACGTAGATCTGGTTCGAGGAGACCGAGGCGCCGCCGCCGATGATCGCGCCGAGCGCGTCCACCTGCAGCACACGGTCCACGTTGGGGATGTTGCCGTCCTTGTCGATGCTGCCGGCTTCCGTGGCCAGGCCCACCATGGTGCCCATGGCGTCGAAAAAGATGCTGAGCAGGATCACGAACGCCAGCAGGGTCGCGGCGATAAAGCCGAGGTGCTCAAAGGCGCCGAACGGGTTGGCCTGCCCGATCAGTGAGAGGTCCGGGGCCGCCCATCCGGAGAACGCCGGGGCCACGAGGGACCAGCCCTGCGGGTTGTACGTCGTGCCGTCGAAGCTGGGGCCGATGTGCAGCGTGAATTCCAGGATCACGGACACAATGGTTGAGGCGACGATGCCGATCAGGATCGCGCCCTTGACCTTGCGCACCACGAGGGCGATGGTGAGGATCAGGCCGAAGACAAAGACCAGGGTGGGCCAGCCCAGCAGCTTGCCGTCGAAGCCCAGGCCGACCGGAACAGTGGTGCCGGCAACATCAGGGATGCGGCGCACGAAGCCCGCGTTGACCAGGCCGATCAGGGCGATGAACAGGCCGATGCCCACCACGATCGCGGTCTTCAGCCCTTCCGGGACCGCCTTGAAGACCGCGGTCCGGAAGCCGGTGAGGACCAGGATCAGCATGGTGATGCCCGAGAGCATCACAAGGCCCATCATGTCCGGCCAGGTCAGGCCGGGGTTGGTGGCCACCGTGACCGCGACGAAGGCGTTGACGCCCAGGCCCGTGGCCAGCGCGAAGGGGTGCTTGGCCCACGCGCCCATCAGGATGGTCAGGATGCCGGCCACAAACGCGGTGACGGCGGCGACGGCCGGGAAACCGAGGGTGGCGCCGGAGGAATCGGGACCGGAGAGGATCAGCGGGTTCAGCACCACGATGTAGCTCATGGCGAAGAACGTGGCGAAGCCGCCCCGGATCTCCCGCGAGACGTTCGACCCCCGCTCGGATATCTTGAAGTACCGGTCGAGTGCAGAGCCCTGCTTGAGCATTAGTTCTTGCATTAGTCCTCCGGGAGTGATGTGTGTTGCCTTAATCCTATTTGGCGCCCG
>DATITT010000480.1:0-3281 GCA_035467435.1 Arthrobacter sp.
CGTCCCGGGCCTCTACGCCGCCGGTGAGGTTGCCTGTGTCTCCGTGCACGGCTCCAACCGGCTCGGCACCAACTCGCTGCTGGACATCAACGTCTTCGGCAAGCGCGCCGGCATCGCCGCCGCGGAGTACGCCAAGACCGCGGACTTCGTGGATCTCCCGCTTGACCCGGAGGCCTACACGCTGGACCTGCTGGACCACGTCCGCACCTCAGACGGCACCGAGAAGGTCGCTGCGATCCGCAAGGAACTGCAGGACACCATGGACGCCAACATGCAGGTGTTCCGCACCGCCGAGACGCTGAACCAGGTCCTGACGGACATCGCGTCGTTCGAGGAGCGGTACGAGCGCATCAGCGTCCAGGACAAGGGCAAGCGCTTCAACCTGGACCTCCTGGAGGCCGTGGAACTGGGCTTCCTGCTGGAGCTCGCCAAGGTCATGACCGTGGCGGCCCTGCACCGCGAGGAATCCCGCGGCGGCCACTTCCGCGAGGACTTCCCCGAGCGCGACGACGACAAATTCATGAAGCACTCCATGGCGTACAAGGATGACCACGCCCCTGCGGCTGGGGGTGCGGTGACCGCAGAAACAACGGCGGGGATCCGGCTTGCCACCAAACCGGTGGTCTTTACGCGTTACGAGCCGATGGTGAGGAAGTACTAAGATGACCGCTGAACTCGCTGAGCCAGCCTCCAAGATCGAACTGCCCGCCCACGTCGGTGGCGGCGGGGAGATTCCCTCCTTCGACGTCCACCTGCGCGTGCGCCGCTACAACCCGGAGGTCTCCGACGAGTCCACCTGGGATGACTTCAACGTCACCATGTACGGCACCGACCGGGTCCTGGACGCCCTGCACAAGATCAAATGGGAAATCGACGGCAGCGTCTCCTTCCGCCGTTCCTGTGCGCACGGTGTCTGTGGTTCCGATGCCATGCGCATCAACGGCCGCAACCGCCTCGCCTGCAAGACCCTGCTGAAGGACCTGGACACGTCCAAGCCCATCACGGTCGAGCCGATCAAGGGCCTCCCGGTGGAGAAGGACCTGATCGTGGACATGGAACCGTTCTTCCAGTCCTTCCGCGAGGTCATGCCGTTCCTGATCAACCGCGGGCACGAGCCCACGAAGGAACGCCTGCAGTCCGCCGAGGACCGTGAACGGTTCGACGACACCACCAAGTGCATCCTCTGCGCCGCGTGCACCTCGTCCTGCCCGGTGTTCTGGACCGACGGCCAGTACTTCGGCCCGGCGGCGATCGTCAACGCGCACCGCTTCATCTTCGATTCCCGTGACGATGCCGGTGACATGCGCCTGGAGATCCTCAACGACAAGGAAGGCGTGTGGCGCTGCCGCACCACCTTCAACTGCACCGAGGCCTGCCCCCGCGGCATCCAGGTCACGCAGGCGATCGCCGAGGTCAAGCAGGCCATCCTGTCCCGCAAGATCTAGCAGCTGGCTGACCAGAACCTGGAGAGCCAGCACCCAGAGAATTACGACGACGGCGCCTCCCACCTTCCCGGTGGGGGCGCCGTCGTCGTAATCCGCCCGAACGAAAGGTCCACGTGTCCCGCTCCGAAGAAGTCTCTTTCCCGGGTTCCACCGGCGAAGTCCTTTCCGGCATTATCGACGTCCCTGAGGGGCCGGTGAAGGGCTGGGGCGTGTTCTCGCACGGCTTCACGCTGGGCAAGGACAGCCCGTCGGCCTCGAGGATCTGCAAGGCGCTGGCGGACAACGGGGTGGGCATGCTCCGCTTCGACAACCTTGGCCTGGGCGAATCCGGCGGCCTGTGGGCGGAGGGTTCCTTCAGCCACAAGGTGGCGGACACCGTGAAGGCCGCCGAATTCATGCGCGATTCCGGCCGGCCGGTCTCGCTGCTCGTGGGCCACTCCTTTGGCGGAGCTGCCGTGCTGGCGGCCGCGCGGGAGATCCCGGAGCTCGACGCCGTAGCCACCGTCGGCGCGCCGTTCTCACCCGGGCATGTGGCCCACGTCTATGACGCCGCACTGGACCGGATCCTCAGCGAGGGCAGCGCCGAGGTGGACCTGGGCGGCAAACGGGTGGAGATCCGCCGGCACTTCGTGGAGGACCTGGAAAAGGCGGACCTGACGGACTGCATCCGGCGGCTCGGGAAGCCGCTCCTGGTGCTGCACTCCCCCACCGACACCACCGTCGGCATCGAGAATGTCAGCACCATCTTCCAGACCGCGCGGCATCCGCGCAGCTTCGTGTCGCTCGAGGGCAGCGATCACCTGTTGACGGCCAAGGGCCAGGCGGCCCGCGCCGGGAAGATTATTTCAGCCTGGGCCGACCAGTACCTCGACGCCAACTCGTAGCTCCGGCCGCGCGGGTGCCTTCGCCGGATTCCACGGGAGTCTTGCCCGGCTGGACCCGGCGGGCGCCCCACCCGGTCGTTCTGTTGGCCGGCTCCTGCCTGAGGTCCTGCTCGCGGATCGCCACCCACGAGGCGCTCACCAGGTAGACCTGGCTCACCAGGTTGAACCAGATCAGCAGGCCGATGATGATGGCGAAGGGCGCCAGGATGGGGTTTTTTCCCGCACTGGCCAGCAGCTGGGTGCTGAAGATCTGCAGCACGGTGGTGCCGGCCGCGGCGAAGAGGGTCCCTTCCAGCAGTGAGCGCCGGGCCGGCTTCAGCCCGGCGGCCACCCGGAACATGATCAGGGCAGTACCCCAGCCGAGGAGCAGCGGCACCAGGACCGTGACAGAGGTCGTCAGGGGCCAGGCCAGCGGCGGATCGAGATTCAGCTGTGCCGCCACCCAGTCCGCCGCCGTGCCGAACACCAGCGAGGCTGCCGCGCTGATCACCAGGGCCACCCCGAGCAGGAGGAGGGTGCCGACGTCGCGCAGGGTCTGCAGGACCGGATTCACGACGCGCGGGCCGAGCTGCATCATGCCCCGCACGCCGTCGCGGACGCCGCGGATCCAGCCCAGGGATGTAAACACCGTCACCGCTGCGGCGATCACAGCGGCCCAGCCCAGGCCGGAGGGGTTCAGCAGCGCGTACGGGTCAACCAGCCCCTCGCTGCCGTCGACCTGCAGGAGGCCCGGCGCGGTGATGGCCACGCTCTTGATGACCTGGTCCAGCAGCGCGGGCTGTCCGCTCAGGAAAAGGCCGGCCAGGGAGAACCCGGTGGCCAGCAGGCCCGTGACGGAGAAAAACATCCTGAAACCGATGCCGGCACTCATCAGCGGGCCGTGCTGGCGCCCGTAGTGCTGCATCGTGCGCAACGGCCGGAGCGTGTTGAGCCGGGCCAGCAGCCACGGCAC
>DATITT010000481.1:0-3959 GCA_035467435.1 Arthrobacter sp.
GAGCGGGTGTTGGTGGCGCGCGGCAGCATGGCGTATTCGGCCGTGACCCAGCCGCGGCCCTCGCCCTTGAGCCAGCGCGGGACGCCCTCGGTGAGGGAGGCCGTGCACAGCACCCGGGTGTTGCCGAACTCGATCAGTGCCGATCCCTCGGCCTGCTTGGACCAGCCACGGGTGATGCTGATCGGGCGGAGCTGGTCGGGGGTACGGCCATCGGCGCGGATGATGGGGGCAGTCAGGGCTTCGGAAGTCATGCCAATAGCTTATCGACCCTTACCGGACCGGCAGAGCACGCCGGCCCGTCCGGGCTGTCCGTACCAAGGGCGTCCGCTCAGATCGTGTAGTGCACGCCTGCCACGGCCACGGCCACATGCTGGCCGAAGACGTCCTTGGCTTCCGCCATAACGGTTGTCGGGGACGTCCAGACCGGGATGTGGGTCAGCAGCAGCCGCCGGGCTCCGGCAGCGACGGCGGCCTCCCCGGCCCGCTTGCCGGTCAGGTGCACGTCCTTGATGCCGTCGTCGCGTCCTTCCTCGAACGCCGCCTCGCACAGGAACAGGTCGGCGTCGCGGGCCGCGTCCTCCAGCCCGCCGCAGGAGTCGGTGTCGCCGGAATAGCTCAGCACCCGGGTGACGGGGTTGCTGTCCTTGTCCGGTTCCGTGACCTCCACGCGGAGCGCGTACGCCTCCTCCACCGGGTGGTTCACGGCGTACGGGGTGACCGTGAACGGGCCCATGGTCACCGGTTTGCGCTCGGACCAGTTGCTGAAGTCGAATTCCTCATGCATGCCGGGGTCCAGTTCCAGGCCGTAGGCGGTGGCCATCCGGTCGGCGGTCGCGGCGGGCCCCCAGACCGGGATCCTGCCCCGTCCCCAGCCGCCCGGCTTCCAGCGCACCGCGACGTGGAGCCCGCAGAGGTCCATGCAGTGGTCCGGATGCAGGTGGGTGAGGAAGATCGCGTCAATGTCCTCGAGGTCCGTGTACCGCTGGATGGCACCGAGCGCCCCGCTGCCGAGGTCCAGGACGATCTTCCAGGTCCGCTCGCCGTCGCTGGCGGTCAGCAGATAGCACGACGCCGGCGAGCCAGGCCCCGGAAAGGACCCGGTACAGCCCACGATGGTCAGCTTCACAGCAGTGTTCCCCCGCCCGCGGATCCGCCCACGAAGTTGGAGATCCGGGGGCGGTTCGCGCCGGCCTGCGCGGCGGCGATCATTTCCGGCGTGATCCGGGCCAGGCTGCCCGTGGGGTACTGGGCCGCGACATGGTCCACGTGGCGGACGCTGAGCACCTCGGGTCCGAGGAAACGCCGGGCGAGGTGCTCGAACTGTGCGGCGTCCCCCGTGGCGATGAAGTTGTGGGACGGGGCCGAGGCATCGGTCCGTTCCAGCCCGCGGGAGGCCAGGGCCCGGTAGACGTCCTTGGCTGTCTCCTCGGCACTGGAGACGAGTGTGACGTTGTCCCCCATGACGTAGGAGATGACGCCGGTGAGCAGCGGGTAGTGCGTGCAGCCCAGCACCACGGTGTCCACCCCGGCGGCCCGGAGCGGCTCCAGGTATTCCCGGGCGACGGCGAGGAGTTCCGGCCCGGTGGTGATGCCCGCCTCGACGTAGGACACGAAGGCGGGGCAGGCCGCGGAGGTGATGTGCAGGTCCGGGGCGGCGGCGAAGGTGTCCTCGTAGGCGCGGGAGCCGACGGTGGCGGAGGTGCCGATCACCCCGACGCGGCCGCTCCGGGTGGCAGCGACAGCGCGGCGCACGGCCGGCTGGATCACTTCAATAACGGGGATCCCGTAGCGGGCGGTGTAGCGTTCCCGGGCGTCCCGCAGCACGGCGGCGGACGCCGAGTTGCAGGCGATGGTCAGCAGCTTCACGCCGGAGTCCACCAGCTCATCCATCACGCCCAGGGCGTTGGCCCGGACCTCGGCGATGGGGAGCGGGCCGTAGGGGCCGTGGGCTGTGTCGCCGACGTAGAGGATGGATTCGTTGGGCAGCTGGTCGATGATGGACCGGGCCACGGTGAGTCCGCCGACGCCGGAATCAAACACACCGATGGGACGCGACCCCATCCGGCTGGCGGTCTGGCTGCTGGCGCTGTTGCTCGCTGGGGAGTCCGCAACAGCTTCCGCTGCCGGATCCATGCTCGATGCTGAAGTCATGATTATTCGAGGATAGGGCTTAGCTGAGGGTCCGGCCATCTCATTGTGTTGTCCGACTCATGTCTAATGTGTCACACGCAGCGGCAGCCTCCGCTGCCCGGCGGCGCCCGGCGCCGCTACTCAGCTGCACTTCAGCCGCGCTTCTCCAGCGACTGCAGCATCGCCTGGACCAGGGATTCCTGCAGCCAGGTGGTGAAGTTGTAGACCAGGGCCAGGTAGCTTTCGACGTCCTCGGCCTGGGACCAGTCCTGCATCAGGTGCACGTGCCCTGCGTCCTCGTCGTCCCGGATGTCCAGGCGTTCGGCCAGGACCAGCCGGACATCGTTGAGCGCCATGGACCAGTGCCGCGCGTCGGCGGGGGCCAGGACCAGCTCGTCCCTGTCCAGCCCGAGGGACGCGGCCTTCAACGCGCCGATCTTGGCTTCGCGCAGCGACCGCTCGGTGTACCGGCGGAATTCCAGCGAGGCGGCGTCGTCGGTCTTCGAGACGTTCGGGAGCAGCCGGCGCAGGGCACGGTCCGAGGGTTCGCGGGCCTCGGCGTCGAGCCCGACGAGCGCGGCGAGGGGGTCCTGGTTGGCGCGTTCCTCCGGCTCGAGCATGGACACGACGTCGTCGAAGAGACTGCGCAGCAGTTCCCGTTCGGCCGGTTCCAAGTAGCCGGTGATGCCCTTGATGCCGTATTTAAATGCCTTAGCCACGTTTTCCTTTGCCCTTGCCTGATCCTCCGCCTGATCCGGCGCCGCCGGAGCCGCCGCCGGTGGCCTTTTCCACCGTGGCCCAGAGGCCGTAGCCGTGCATCGCGACCGCGTGCTGCTCCACCTGCTCCTTGCTGCCGTGCGCCACGATGGAGCGCCCCTTCTTGTGGACTTCGAGCATGAGCTTGTTCGCTTTGGCCTCGGAATAGCCGAAGTAGCTGCGGAACACGTAGCTCACATAGCTCATCAGGTTCACCGGATCGTTCCAGATCACGAGGTTCCAAGGGATGTCCGGGGCGGACAGGACATCGGTCGACGTCACCGTTCCGGTCTGGGTGCTCTCCTGGGTGTCAGGGCCGAGCGCAATGCTGAGGGTCATCTGTCCATTCTATGGGGATGCGCACTAGAGTGAATTTGTGAGTTCATCAGCTGGCTGGGACCGTCCCCGCACGTCCCTGTACACCGATCATTACGAACTGACCATGCTGCAGGCCGCGCTGCATTCCGGCGCCGCCCACCGCAAGTCGGTATTCGAGGCCTTCGCCCGGCGCCTGCCGGACGGGCGCCGCTACGGCATTGTGGGCGGCACCGGCCGGCTGCTGGAGGGCATCGCGGACTTCCGCTTCGGCGATACCGAAATCGATTTCCTCCGCCGCACCAAGGTGGTCAACGAGGAGACCCTGGACTATCTGGCCGGATTCTCCTTCTCCGGCGACATCTGGGGCTACGCGGAGGGCGAAGCATACTTCCCGAACTCCCCCATCCTCATCGTCGAATCCACCTTCGCCGAGGCCTGCATCCTCGAGACCTACATCCTCTCGATCCTCAACCACGACAGCGCCATCGCCTCGGCGGCCTCGCGCATGATCACCGCGGCCGGCAGCCGCCCCTGCGTGGAGATGGGCTCGCGCCGCACCCAGGAGGAATCCGCCGTGTCCGCTGCCCGCGCCGCCATCATCGCGGGCTTTGACAGCACCTCGAACCTGGAGGCCGGCCTGCGCTACGGGCTCAAGACCGTCGGCACGGCCGCGCATTCCTTCACCCTCCTGCACGACACCGAGCGCGAGGCCTTCGAGGCACAGATCGCCTCGATGGGCGCCGGCACCGCGCTGC
>DATITT010000482.1:0-3832 GCA_035467435.1 Arthrobacter sp.
GGCGGTGCTGGACGAGGGGCTGGAAATCGTGGGTTTCGGGCCCGGGCTGCACGAGGCCGTGCGGCTGGCGCACAATGAGGCCTTCCGGGACCACTGGGGGAGCGAGCCCCGGGACGAGGAGGCCTGGGGCTTCGTGGTGAACGATCCCCTGGCCCGGCCGGACCTGAGCGCCGTCGTCCTGGAGCAGTCCACCGGCAAGGTGGCCGGCTACCAGCTCGCCAGCCATGACGCCGTCAGCGCCCAGTCGCGGGGCTACAAAGAGGGCTACACGGACCTGCTGGGCGTGCGGCGCGAGTTCCGCGGCCGCGGAGTGGCACAGGCGCTCCTCGCGGATGCGATGCGGCGCTTCGCCGCGGCCGGGATGGACAAGGCCTCGCTCGACGTCGATTCGGAGAACCCCACCGGGGCCCTGGCCCTCTACACGAAGATGGGCTACGTCACCGTCAACAGCAGCATGGCATGGGACAAGGAACTGTAGCGGGCCGTCCCCGCGCTACCCGTCCACATCGTGGAGGTGATGGACGACGTCGTGCAGGAAGTACTGCGAGAGCGTCAGCACCGTGAACTCCGAGCCGTTGCTGCGGAATCCCGTGCGGCCCCACTGATCCTCCGGGACCCGTCCGAAGGAAGCGGCGATCTGCTCGCCCTCCGCGGTGAGTTCCGCGCTGACCTCGGCCGGGTCGGCGTTGGCATAGTCCTTCTCGATCGCCGTCGCGTCCTGGTCCCAGTCATCGAACCGGGCGTCCTCCTCGCGGAGCATCAGGTCCAGCCGGTGGTCGAACAGGCTGAAGACGTCCCGGACATGGCAGGCGTACTCCAGCACGGACCACGTGTCACCGTTCGGGCGCTCGGCGGCGTCCGGACGCCGCAGTGCGGCGCGCCAGCGCGGGAGCATGCTGGCCAGTTGCCCGGGCGCGGTGGCAGGGGTGCACGCTGAGGCGTCGAAACCGCACTCCGGGCAGGGCCGCTGCAGCACCCAGGTCCAGTCCTTGATATCCGGGATGATAGGCATGCGAGCAGTCTAGGCGCATTCCGGCGGAGCCTCGGGGCGACAGGTCCAGGCGGGACATTGCCGTCCGGCCGGGCCGACGCCTCCTAACCGCAAAACCGATGGGGACATAGCAACGTCCCGTTGCCCGCTGCAGTCTGGCTCCTGACGGTCCAATCCAAGTTGGGTGTATGCTTCCCGTAATTGGAACCTGAAGGATATGAGCCTTCGGCTCCAGCCGTGGGCCAAGCATCGATAGAGGTGTGCACCTTCGAGCAGGGCGTGACAAAGCGCACGCCGAGTTCGCTGCAATTCAGGACCCGCAACCATGTCCGTTTGCTCGAAAATTCCTTATCAAACATTCCGGTCTGCAGAGCTCGCCCTCCGGGCAATACAGAACATTTCTTCGACGCGGGGACGAAAGCCGCCAACAGGGGCCTACTTCTGTAGCCCATGCCGGCAGTGGCACCTCACCTCGAAGTCTAAATCCCAGGTTCCACCGTGGGTTCGACACCGTTGCTCCGCTTAGTTCCGGGCCCGCAGCTGCGTCGACGCCGGCCATTCGCCACGAATGGCCGCATTGGCGGGCCATATAGCGGCCACTTGTGGTGAATCGGTGAGCGATGGCGGCCATTTGTGGCAAATGGGTGAGCGGCGGGCGTGACCTGGGACCCCGTCGGCGGAAAAGCCGGAAGCCCGGCCGCCGGAGTCCCCGCGAGAGCCTAGGCTTCCGCCTCAGGCAGCGGCTGCCAGGACATGCTGGGGCCAATCGCGTCGATGGCCTGGGAGAGCGGAATGCCGGACCCGTCGCGGCGGCCGTGTTCCCCGGGAAGGGAACGGGCCACCCCGGCCTGGGAGGACGCCTTCGCGGGGCCGTGGCCGGCCCAGGCGAGCAGCAGGGTGTCTTCGCCCTTGAGGAAACGGTGCGCCCGGACCCCGGCGGTGGCGCGGCCCTTCGCCGGGTACTCGGCGAGGGCGGTGACCTTGGCGGCCCCCGGAGCGGTGCCCGGAAGCGCCCCTTCCGTGCCGGCGATGGTCACGACGACGGCGGCGCTGTCGGTCGGGTTGGCGGCGCCGAAGAACATCACCCGGTCCCCGGCAGCCAGCTTGATGCCAGCCATGCCGCCGGCGGTCCGGCCCTGCGGTCGGACCGCGGAGACGGGGAAGCGCAGCAGCTGCGATTGCCGCGTCACGAAGACGAGGTCGACGTCGTCGGAACCCGCGGGGGCCACCCCCACCACGATGTCCTTGTCCTTGAGCGCAATGACTTCCCAGTCCTCGCGGTTCAGCGGGTAGTCGGGCTGTACGCGTTTGACCACGCCCTGGGCCGTGCCGATGGCCAGCACCTCATCCAGCGGCGCGAACGCCACCAGCGATTCGCCCTTGAGCAGCGTGATGAAGTCCTTGGCCGGCACGCCGCCGGCCATGTTCGGGGTGCCCGAGGTCGGCGGCAGCACGGGCATGTCCATCACCTGGAGCCGGAGCATGCGGCCCTGCGAGGTGACGGCGGCGATCTCGCCCCGGGCTGACGTCTTCACCACGGAGGTGAACACATCGTGCCGGGTCCGCGGGCCGGACTCGGCGAGGCTGTCCTGGTTGGTGGTGCGCGCGATCTGGCCCGACGCGGTCAGGATCGCCCAGCAGGGGTCGTCCGCGATCTCCAGGGCGAGGGGAGCGGCCCTGCCCTTGGCTCCGGGCGCGGCGGCCAGGGCGGCGACGGTGGGTGAGACGGCCTCGGATTCGAGCAGCACGGTCCGGCGCGGGGTGCCGTATTTCTCGGCGATCCCGGCCAGCTCGGCCGAGACTAGCGCGCGGAGCCGCTCGCTCGAGCCGAGGATGGCTTCGAGCTCGGCGATCTCCCGGCGCAGTTCGTCCTGCTCCTTCTCGAGTTCGATCCGTGAGTACTTGGTCAGTTGCCGGAGCCGGAGTTCCAGGATGTAGTTGGCCTGGATCTCGGAGAGGTCGTAAATGGACATCAGCCGGGTCCGGGCCGCGGCCACCTCGTCCGAGGAACGGATGATCTGGATGACCTCGTCGATGTCCACGATCGCGATCAGGAGGCCCTCGACCAGGTGCAGGCGGTCCTTCTTCCGGCCGAGCCGGTAGGCGGTGCGGCGGCGCACCACGGTGATGCGGTGCTCCACATACACGCTCAGGAGCTGCAGCAGCCCGAGGGTCTGCGGCTGCCCGTCGACCAGGGTCACGTTGTTGATGCCGAAGGAATCCTCCATCGGCGAGTAGCGGTACAGCTGCTGCAGCACGGCGTTCGGGTTGAAGCCGTTCTTCAGCTCGATCACGAGGCGCAGGCCGTGCTTGCGGTCCGTGAGGTCCACGATGTCGCTGATGCCGGCGAGCTTCTTGCCGTTGACGGCGTCCTTGATCTTCTCGATCACCTTTTCCGGACCCACCATGTACGGCAGCTCCGTGACCACCAGACCGGTGCGGCGGGCCGAGAGCTGCTCAACCTCCACCTTGGCGCGGGTCTTGAACGAGCCGCGGCCGGTGGCGTAGGCGTCGCGGATGCCGTCCAGGCCCACGATCCGGCCGCCGGTGGGCAGGTCGGGGCCGGGGACGAACTTCATGATGTCCTCGAGCGTGGCATCAGGGTGCTCGATCAGGTGCCGGGCCGCGGCGATCACTTCCACCAGGTTGTGCGGTGCCATGTTCGTGGCCATGCCGACGGCGATGCCGGTGGCGCCGTTGACCAACAGGTTCGGGAACGCCGCCGGCAGCACGTCCGGCTGGGTCAGCTTGTTGTCATAGTTGGGGACGAAGTCGACGACGTCCTCGTCGAGGTGGTCCGTCAGGGTCAGGGCCGCGGCCGCGAGGCGGGCCTCGGTATCC
>DATITT010000483.1:0-21273 GCA_035467435.1 Arthrobacter sp.
TCTCAGTTCCTAACGTGACATCCAGGGTGCCCCGCGGTCGTGGCAGTGGCTGCCACGTTCCACGGGGAGGTGCTTACCGTGGCCGGAACGGGAATCAGCGCTCGGGGCTGTGCGTGCGGATCGGATTGCCAGCCGCGATAACGGCGTTCTGCAGCGCGAGCGGCAGAGTGTCGTCCGCTTCAGTGATACCGGCGGTGCCGCCGGATTCGATCCAACGCAGGAGAACGGCGAGGACCGCTGGCTGATCCACGCCGCCCAGCCACACGGACGATCCGATCACTCCAGTGGCTCCGTCGCGACGGGCCACGGCAGCGACAGACCCGCTGGCGCAGGCGCCCAGGCATTGGGTAGAGACGAGAACCGCGCCTCGACTGGTCGCGATTGCCGACCGCAACCGATCAGCACCGGTCTGACCATCGGCGAGCCTGTGGAGCGCATCGCACCGGTGGCCTTCGCACAAGGCAACCAGGGGACCGTTGGCCCCGGGCCCGGTCATCGGCGTAACGTTCTTGCGTTTCATTGCAGACGCCCTTTCTGTCCTGTTGAGGACGCGTTCGTCGGGCCGGGTTCTGGGCGATCTCGAAGTCCCAGGCGGAGAACCCCGTGTTCAGGACGAGGGCGAGAGTGTCGCCGGCCGGGACGTTTGACGAGTGCCTTCCGCCATCAGGAGGCGTCCCTGTGCGTATTGGCAGGGCAGGGGACGGTCAGCCCTGGCGGGCTTTCATGCGGGGGTTTTTCTTGTTGATTACGAAGGTTCTGCCGCGGCGGCGAACCACCTGTGCTCCCGGCATATTCTTCAGGGCACGTAGCGAGTTCCGTACTTTCATCTGTTGCTCCTTTGTTGGGATCAGTGGGTTGGGATCAGTGGGCTGGGGTGAGGCCGAACGGGTCGTCCAGGCCGGCGAAGCCGGCAGCCATTTCCGTGTCGGTAAGCTCACAATCGTCGAGCAGCCGGGCGATCTCGGCCGCGTCGATGTCTTCGCCGGTGACCGCGAGGATGGTCCAGCGGTCCCCGGCCTCAGGGTGCCCGTCCCACCGCGCGTCGGCGTCGTTGGTCCGGTTCGCCGTGGGATGGGGTGTCTGACCGCCCAGCCATGGCCCGGTGTTCTCCAACCAGACATGCGGTCCGATGCCCTGGACGGCGATCCGGCATTCAGGGGCCGCCGCGATCCACAGCCGGCCGCGGAGCCAACAACATCCCTGTGCCAAGGTAGCCAGTGCGTGGCGGAACCGCTCGGGATGTAGCGGACGCTCGACCCGACGGGTGACGGTGCTGAACGGGGAAGCGGAAGGTCCGGCGGGAACCCGCACGGTGCCGGGGCGCGACCTGTCCGTTGCCTCCGCATAGTCGTGCCGGCCCGGGCGGATGTCGCAGGCATTGGCGGTGATGACGGCGTGCGGAGCCAGCTCGCGAAGCAGCTGCACGCCGCGGGCGCGCCCGCGCGGATCCACCGGAACAAGGTCGGGCTCGGCCAGAAGGACAGTGTCGCTGAACGCGAGTTCGCCAATCAGGAATTCCCCGGGAGTCCGCCGGTCATCCGGGACGGCGGTGAACCCGGATTCAAACAGGGCGTGGTGGTCCCAGATGTGGTCCTCGAGAGCGTCCGGTGCACAGGCCAGCACCACTGAATCGATGGTGAACCGGTGCGCGAGTCCCCGCTTCAGGGCAATGACGGCCGTTGAAGCGGGGACCGCGGGCGGGAGGCCGATGATGATGTGGTCCTCGCCGAGGGCCAGCAGGCGTTCGATCGTCGGAACCACGTCAAGGCGCACCGTGCAGCTCAGGCAGCCGTGTTCCAGGCGGGCCTCTTCCCGCTCGACCGGCCCCGGTCGGCCGAAGATGCGGCGGATGACCAGGCCGTTCTCCAGGAGGTCGTGGAGAACCGCGACGGCCGTAGGGTGCTCGGCGGCCAGGGCCTCGCAAGCCTGTTGTCGGCATAAGACGTCAAGGGAGCTGACCACGGTTAGATGCATATCCACACAGTAATGAGAATTGTTCTCATTTGCAATGCAGGCAGAGGCCGAAGTGAAGAGAGGACCATTAGGCCCAGTCTCTGGGATGGACGGAGGGTCGGCCGATGAGATAAATCTGTCCGGCGGTTGCGGATGTTACACAGCCGCAACCGCCGGGACACCCGCGGGAAATCGGCCGGGAGGATACTGGAAGTACGTCCTTCGCGGACGGTCTCACGCAGGCATTGGGGATTAATCGAAGGACTCCGCACATGCCCACTCCGCTCAACCAGTCCCTGGCCGACTCTGCCCTCCTGACGAAATCCCTGCCGCTGGGCTTGCTCCGCGCCTTTGTGCAGACCAACGCCGCCGACGACGGGCTGACGCCGCAACTGCTCGCCGAACTCAAGATCCTGGCCCGCACGCCCGGGCTGCTCGTCGCCTGCAACTATGGCGGGACCCTGTGTGCTGCGGAAGGTATTTCCACCGAGACCCTGCCGCTGGGCAGCGCCGCGATTGCCCTCCGGGCGCTGGCTGCGCTCCCGAACACCCACGCTGCCGTCATCTCGGGGCGTTCCCTGCGCGACCTGGCCGCCGTCTCGCGGCTCCCGGCCGAGGTGCACCTGGTCGGCTCGCACGGCGCCGAGTTCGACATGGGCTACGCCCATGGACTGTCCCTGGCCACCGAATCCGTGCTGCAGCAGGCCAGCCAGGCACTCGCCGAAACAGTGGGCGCCTACCGCGGCATCACCATTGAGCGGAAGCCCGTCGCCGTGTCCGTGCACACCCGCCCGGCCGCCCCCGACGTCGCCGCGCTGGCCACCCAGCAGGCGGAGGCCATCGCCCGGGCGCACGGGCTCTCCTTCATCGTTGACGGCTCGGTCCTGGATCTGTCCGTGGTGGAGCCGGCCAAGGCAACCGCGCTGGAACACCTTCGCTCCATGCTTGGTGTCAGCGCGGCCCTCTATGCGGGGGACGCCGCCAGCGATGAGCTGGCGATGGCGACTTTGCGCGGGCCCGACATGGCCCTGCGGGTGGGGGAGGGCCCCACGCTGGCTGCGCACCGGCTTCGGGACCCCGAGTCCTTCGCCCGGGTGCTGGCCATCCTCTTTGAACTGCGGCGGGCCTGGCTGTTCGGGGAGGACGCCGTCGGCCTGGAGCGGCATTCGCTGATCGGCAACGGCTCCTCCACGGCGCTCATCACCCCGGACGCCAAGATCTGCTGGATGAGCCACCCGCTGCCGGACTCGGGTTCCCTTTTTGCGCATCTCCTCGGC
Source organism: Arthrobacter sp. (assembly GCA_035467435.1). GTDB lineage: Bacteria > Actinomycetota > Actinomycetes > Actinomycetales > Micrococcaceae > Arthrobacter. The sequence continues at coordinate 3,231 of DATITT010000483.1, forward strand.
GGCGACGCGGCCGGCCACTTCTCGGTCGAGCCGGTGAAGGTCTCGCAGGTGCTGGGCCAGCGCTATGTGGACAGCACCATGATCGTGGAAACCCGCTGGGCCGACGTCACCGTCACTGACTATCTGGAACCTGCGCCCGAAGGGGTGACCAGCCTGGTCCGGGTGCTCTCGGGCACGGGAACGGCGCGGATCGTCTTTGCGCCGCGCCCTGACTACGCGAACGCGCCCTTCAGCATGGAGGCCCGCGGCGAGGAGCTGCACGTCGTGGGGACCGCTGATCCGATCATCCTGCTCGCCCCCGGCGTCAGCTTCACCATCACTTCGGACGGCCGCCACGCCACCGCCACGGCCGACGTCGAACTGCGGCACGGCCCCGTGGTGCTGAACCTGCGCTGCGGCGACACGGAACTCCAGCGCGCGGCGCCGCCGGAGGAAGACTCGCGCCGCGCCGCCGTCGCGCATCATTCACGGCGCTGGGTGCAGGCGCTGCAGCTGCCCTCCGTGAAACCCTCCCTGGTCCGCCGGTCCGCCCTGGTGCTCCGCGCCCTGGTCCACGAGCCCACCGGCGCGGTGCTGGCGGCGCCGACCACCTCGCTGCCGGAGGGGATCGGCGGCACCCGCAACTGGGACTACCGGTACTGCTGGCTGCGCGACGGCTCCATGACGGTCAAGGCGCTGGTGGACCTCGGCTCGACGTCGGAGGCGGAAGGGTTCCTGAGCTGGCTGGGGCGGATTCTGGCCCATGCCCCCGGCCCGGAGTGGCTGCACCCGCTGTATTCCGTCACCGGGGCGCCGCTGTCCACCGAAGCCATCATCGAGAGTCTCCCGGGGTACGCGGGGTCCCGGCCGGTCCGGATCGGCAACGCCGCGGACCACCAGGTGCAACTGGATGTGTTCGGCCCGGTCGCCGAGCTGATCGACGCCCTGAGCGCGCGGCAGGGGGCCCTGGAGGATGCGCACTGGGAGCTGCTGGTCCAGATGGCGTCGGCCGTGCTGGCCCGCTGGCACGAGGCGGACCACGGGATCTGGGAAGCCCGGCGGGCACCCCGGCACCATATCTACACCAAGGTGATGTGATGTGTGGCGCTGGACCGGGCGCTGCGCACCGCCGCCCGGCACGGCCGGACGCCGCTGCCGGAGTGGGAGCCGACGGCGGCGATCATCCGGGAGGAAGTCCTGCGAGAGGGCTGGGATGAGAGTGCCGCCTCCTACACCGTGGCCTACGACAGCCCGGACCTGGACGCCGCGGTGCTGCACATTGGGCTCTCCGGGCTCCTGGACGTCTCCGACCAGCGCTTCCTGGACACCGTCACGGCGGTGGAACGGGAGCTGCGCGTGGGGCCCACCGTGTTCCGCTACCGGTACGACGACGGTCTGCCGGGCCTGGAGGGCGGTTTCCACATCTGCACCACGTGGCTGATCGAGGCCTACGTTGCGGTGGGGCGGATCGAGGAGGCGTGGGACCTGTTCGACCAGCTGGTCAATCTGTTCGGGCCTACCGGGCTGCTGCCGGAGGAGTACGACCCGGGTACCGAGACGCATCTGGGGAACCACCCGCAGGCATACTCGCATCTGGGCTTCATCCGCTGCGCGCGGCTGCTGGACGCGCTGCCGAAGTATTAGGAGCACCGCTGGAGTTGGATCGGAATGCCCGCTATTCGCAGGCGACGCCGTCGCGGTCGCCGTCCATCTGCACGCGGTAGCCCGGCTGGCCGGCCCGCAGCGGCGCGGCACCGGCGGCCCGGGCTGCGGCGCAGTTCGCGTAGTGCACCGCCGTCGGGGCAGCCGGGGCGGGTGCGGCGTCGGCCGGGGCGGCCGGGGGTGGTGCCGGCTGGGCTCCGGCTGGTGCCGGTGATTCCTGGCCGGCCGGGGTGGTGGTGTCCTGGCAACCGGCCAGGACCCGTGCCATCGCATCGTGTTCCGCCCGGGTGACCCAGAGCCCGTAACTGGACTTGACCGAGATCTGGCGGGCCACGTAGTCGCAGCGGTAGGACTTGTTCGGGGGCAGCCAGGTGGCGGCGTCGCCGTCGCTCTTCTGCTGGTTGGCGGGGCCGTCCACCGCGAGCAGGTTCAGCGGATCGTTGGCGAAGGAGAGCCGCTGGGCCTCGGTAAGCTGCTGGGCGCCCTTCTGCCAGGCATCGCTGAGCGCCACTACATGATCGATCTGCACGGCGGTGCTGGTGCTGCTGCCGCGGAGGAAGTTGACCAGCGTTGCCGTGTAGGGGTCGTTCAGGATTCCGGAGAGGACAACGCAGTCCCGGGTGCCAGGCTTGAGGGCAAGGTTGGTCAGGTCCCGACGGAGCATGTCATTGCGGGTGTCGCAGCCGTTGCGGTCGACGTCGGCCCAGGCCTGGCCGAACTGATCGCGCGAGTAACCCGTCTTCGGGGCCCGGCCCTTGACCGGGATCGTGGCCAGCACGTCGAGGGCCTTGCCGGCGACGGCATCCGGGGCGGCCTCCTCGGCGGTGGGCGCGGCACTTTCCCCGGGGGCAGGGGCGGTGGAGCTCGCGGAGGGGGCGCTGGCGACGGGGGCGGGGGCACTCGCGACGTGGGTCGGCGCAGTGGTCGGCGCGGCGGCTGGCGCCGTCCCGGGACTGGCGCAGGCCGTGGCGGAGACCAGCAGCAGTCCTGCCAGCCCGGCGGCGATCCAGTCGACGGCGCCGGACTTGGCGGTCCCGCGTGTTGTGACCCTGTGCAATTCTTCCCCCACTTCGTGCTGTCGCCCCAGGTTTCCGCGGAGCAACTCAAGACCGGTCCCAGCCTACCGGCGTCCACAGCAACGCGGGGTCACACCGCGCCCATGCCGGGGCCCGGGATGGGCGCGATCTGACCCCGAGTTGCTCCTGGCGGCGACGGATTGACGCTGACGGAGGCTGACGGTGTGTGTCAGAGGCGGGCCGCCGAGAAGATCGCCGGCGCGGGCCCGACGCCGGTGGCGAGGTCGGCGAGGATCCGCCCGATCACGGGCGTGAATTTGAACCCGTGGCCGGAGAACCCCGCGCCGATCACGAGGGGCCCGATACGGTCGAGGATGAAGTTCTCGTCCACGGTGGTGGTGTAGGTGCAGCTGATGCCGGCGAGGGAGTCCGCATCCACTCCCGGCAGCCAGGACCGCGCGTAGCGCTGCAGCGCCGCCATTTGCGCAGGCTCCGGCGTGAACGACCTCCGGTCCGGGTCCACCACCGGCCCCACGCCGTGCCAGCCGGCCTTGATGCCCTCGCCGGGAGTCTGCATGCCGTAGACCGGTGAGTACCAGTCGGCGAACTCCGCGCCCTGGCCCGGGACATGGTTGAACCCGGGCCAGAGCGCACCCTCGTCGGCAATGGCGAAGTGCGCCGGCTGTTCCTGCGTCACGGTGAGGCGGGGGAGGGACGCCGCCGTACCCAGCAGTTTCGAGGTCCAGGCCCCGGCCGTGACCACGGCCTGCCGGGCGGTCAGTACCTCGGGGCGGCCCCCGGCGTCGACCGCGAGCCGGACGCCGTCGTCCTCCACGGCGAGGTCCAGCACTTTGACCCGGTGCCGGATGTCGGCCCCGCGGTCCGCGGCGAGACGCTGCAGCACCGGCAGGGCGGCATCGGGATTCAGTTGCCCGCCGTCGGGCAGGTGCAGCACCTGCTGGTCGAACCGGATGCCGCGCCAGCGTTCGGCGGCTTCCTCGGAACTCAGGAACTCGGCCCGGAGCCCTGCCCCGTGCAGGGCGGTCCGCACCTCGCCCAGCCGCGGATCGGTGCCGTGGTTGACGACGCCGGTGCGCGCCAGAAGGCGTTCGCCGCCGTCAGCCTCGAGCTCGTCCCACAGCCGGACGGCCTCGGCGAGCATAGCCACGTAGTCCGGGTCTGCGTAGCCGGGGTTGAGGTTCCGGGTGGCGCCGTGCGACGCGCCGTTGCGGTGTCCGGGGCTGAACTGCTCCAGCAGGGTGACGGCCCGGCCGCGGCTGGCCAGGGCCCAGGCGGCCGCCGAGCCCATGGCCCCGCCTCCGATGACGACGGTGTCCAGCCGGGTTGTCATGGGTCCTCCGGAGGGTATTGGTGCGGACATGAGGGAGCGTTTGTCGGGCGGGCGTCAGGCGAGCAGCAGGGCGACGCCGATCATGGCCGGCACGGCGGCGATGGTCGTGATGAGGACCGTGTCCCTAGCGACCGTGACGCCGGTCTGGTAGCGGCTGGCGGCGACGAACACGTTCTGCGCCGTGGGCAGGGCCGAGGTAACCACGACCGCGAAGAGCGCCTGGCCCTCCATGCCGAACGCGAAACGGGCAAAAATGTAGGCCAGCGCCGGGTGGACGACGAGCTTGAAGCCGCTTGCCAGCAGGGTGTCGAGGCGCCGGCCGGTCGAGGCCTGCAGGGGCCGGGAACCATTGAGGCTCATGCCAAAGGCGAGCAGCATGGCCGGAATCGCGGCACCGCCGATCAGGTGGATGGGCTGCATCACCAACTCCGGGACCTGCCAGCCCGTCCCCGCCACGAGGAGGCCGAGGCCGGAGCCCACGATCATCGGATTCCGCAGGATCATGAGCCCGAACCCCAGCAGTGTGGTCCGGTGGGCGCTGGTGGTGGCGTCGAGGGCCATGAGGAACAGCGGTGTGAAGAAGGCCAGCTGGAAGATCAGCAGCGGGGCCACGTAGCTGGCGTCCCCGAGGACAAAGACGGCGATGGGGATGCCCAGGTTGGCGGAGTTGGCCAGCGATGCGCCCATGGAGGACATCAGGGATTCCGGGACCGAGCGTTTGAGCAGGATGCGGACAATGACGAAGAAGAGCGCGGCCGTCGAGATGGCCCCGAATGCCGTGACCAGCAGCGGCGCGGCGAAGATGTCGTGCAGCCTGGCCTTGCTGAGCGTTTCGAACAGCAGGGCGGGGCTGGCGACGAAGAACGTCAGGGCGCTCAGCACGGACCGGGCATTTTCGCCCAGGATGCCGCGCCGGCCGACGAACATGCCCACCAGGATGATGCTCCAGACCACAAAGAAGCCGGCCAGAACCCCTAGCACGCGGTGGTCCGCGGCGTTGAAGGCGGGAAATGGGCGGCAGTCACCCTCCCAGACTAATCAGCTTTATTAATGCCGGGCGCCTGTTACGGCGGAAGAACGTCCGCTGTCTGGGGGCGTCAGTTGAGCGTGGCGTTGTTCAACGCGAACGGCGGGCGCATAATCCCGGGGGTGTGGCCCTCCGCAGGGTCGTTGCCGATCTGGACAATTTTGTTGTCCTTGTCCACATGGACCACCTTGGGGCTGTAGGCCTTGGCCTCATCCGTGGTCATCTGGGCGTAGGTGATCAGGATGATGATGTCGTTCTCGTGCATGAGGTGCGCGGCAGCACCGTTGATCCCGATGACGCCGGAACCGCGCTCGCCGGCAATCGTGTAGGTCTCCAGCCGGGCGCCGTTGGTGACGTCAACAATGGACACCAGTTCACCGGGAAGGATGTCGGCAGCTTCCAGCAGGTCCAGGTCCACGGTGACCGAACCGACATAGTGGAGGTCCGCGTGGGTGACCGTGGCGCGGTGGATCTTGGACTTGAATATTGTGCGATTCATAACGCGACCAGTCTAGCGCCGGCCCGCCGGAAGTGCTGTGAGCCAAGCAACACCGCCGGTCACGTCACGGCCCGGCGGGCGGGATGGACGCGGCCGTCTCGGCCAGGATCTCCCGGGCGGCGAGGATGGCCGGGCGCGTGGCGCTGGAGCGCCGCACCGAGGTGAAGATGGTCCGGTGCGGATCGCCCGGCAGGGTGATCAGTTGCGACGTCGTCCCCCGCCCGGTCCAGACGAGGTCCGGCATGAGGGCCACGGCGTTGCCGGATTCGATCAGCCGGATCTGGGCCTGCAGGTCAGCCGTCTCGTAGCGGACATCGGGTTCGAACCCGGCGCTGCGGCAGGCCTGCTCGGCCCAATGCCGTGACGCCGCCCCGCGCGGCTCCATCACCCAGGCCAGCCCGGCGGTGTCCGGAAGGGACGTTACTGCGGGCCCGCCGGAGGGGCGCTCCGGCACGGCGAGGCGGATCGCATCGCTGGTGAGCCGGAGCCGGTCGAGTTCGGCATACCGGGGTGCCGCGTGTCCGGGGTATTGCTCGGCAATCACCAGGTCGAAGTCCCGCGCCCAGGTCTCATGAAGCGCCGTTTCGGGTTCCCGCTGGGTCATTTCAATCCGCACTTCGGGATAGCGTGACGACATCCGGGTGAGGGCGTCGGGCATCAGGGCGAGCGCCGCGGACTGGAAGACAGCCATACGGACCGTGCCCGTCACAGTAGTCAGCGAGGCGGCCAGGTCGGCCTCGGCCTGTTCCAGCGTTTCCAGCAGCTGCGCAGTGTGGGCCACCAGGACTTCGGCCTGCGGCGTGAGCTGGACCCGGCGCCCGGTTTTGCGAAGCAGCTCGACGCCGGCTTCCTTTTCCAGGAGGGCCAGCTGCTGGGAGACCGAGGAGGGGCTGTACTGGAGCGCCTCCGCGACTTCGGCGAGGGTGCCCCGGATCTTCAGTTCGCGCAGCAGGCGCAACCGCCGGACATCCAGCATCGCTATTCCTTTGTTAATTCTAATGTTTATTGATTAGAAGAATTCACTTTATCTAATGTAATCCGGCTTGCATACTGTTGTCGTTCAGTAACTCCCATCACAGGGTGGATTGATGGGCGCCACACCTAAGCAGGAGACCCTGATGAATACACAAGACGTGGACAGGTCGATCATGCGGCGAAAGCCCATCGACGACATCGAAGAAGAGAACCTTCACAGCGGCCTGTTCAAGAGCCTTGGGCTCTGGCAGCTGACCGCCATCGGCGTCGGCGGCATCATTGGCGTCGGCATCTTCTCCCTGGCGGGCCTCGTGGCCCACGGCAGCGAGACGGAACCCGGCGTCGGCCCGGCCGTGCTGTTCTCTTTCCTGATCGCGGGCCTCGCCTCGGCGGCCGCCGCCCTGTCCTACGCGGAATTCGCCGGCATGATCCCGCGGGCCGGCTCGGCGTACACGTACGGATACGTCGCGCTCGGCGAAATCATTGGCTGGTTCATTGGCTGGGACCTGCTGCTGGAATACATCGCGATCGTGGCCGTAGTGGCCATCGGCATTTCCGGCTACTTCGACGCCTTCCTCTCCGGCATCGGTGTCAATATGCCCGTCTGGATGACTGCGACGCCGGATGAAGGCACGGGGGGCATCGTCAACATCCCGGCGATTGTGGTCTGTCTGATCGTGACCTGGATCCTGTCCCGCGGCACCAAGACTTTCGGCCGCTTCGAACTCATTGCCGTGGCGATCAAGGTCATCCTGATCCTCTTCATCATTGGACTCGGCATCTTCTACATCGACACGGGCAACTACAACCCGTTTATGCCCAGCGGGTTCGGTCCGGTAGTGGCGGGAGCGGCTACGGTGTTCTTCGCCGTGTTCGGCTACGACGCGATGAGCACCGCCGCGGAAGAGGCGAAAGACGGCAAGAAGCACATGCCGAAGGCAATCATCATGTCCCTGATTGTCGCGATGATCCTGTATGTCGCTGCCACCCTGGTGCTCACCGGCATGCAGAACTACCAGGAAATCGACCCCAAGGCCGGCTTCGCCTCCGCATTCAACAGTGTGGGATTGCCGGTCATCGCCACGATCATCTCGGTCTTTGCCGTGCTGTCCATCCTGACCGTCATGCTCACCTTCCTGCTCGGCGTCACCCGTGTCTGGTTCTCGATGAGCCGCGACGGGCTGCTCCCCGGCTGGTTCTCCAAGACGGACCGCCACGGCACGCCGCAGCGCGTCACCTGGATCGCCGGAATCGCCTCCGCGCTGCTCGCCGGTGTGTTCCCGATCAAGGCCGTCGCCGACCTGACCAACATCGGCATCCTGGCTGCCTTCGTCGTCGTCTGCTTCGCGGTCATCGTGTTCCGCTACAAGAAGCCCGATGCCCCGCGCACCTTCCGGCTTCCCCTGATGCCGCTGGTTCCGGCCTTTGGTGTGCTGGCATCGGCGTTTCTGATGTTCCAGCTGCACTGGGAGACCTGGGCCCGCTTCGGGGTCTGGCTCGTCATCGGCCTGATCATCTACTTCGGCTACGGCCGCAAGCACTCGCTGATGAACCCGGACAGCCCGCGGCACGAAGAGCTCGTGGAGATGCACCGCCACATCGACTAACAGCATCACGGCCGAGTTGCGCTATCACGTTTGGTTCCCAAACCCGTCTTTGGAGAGCCAAAAGTGATAGCGCATTCGTGTGTTCCTGGAGGTTTCGCGCCGGCGGTGAACCTTCGAGTTTCCTAACCAGTATTGCTCAGAAAACATCGCTTTATCTTATGAAAATCCGGTCGCATACTGAATCTGGAACGGTCCATATTTTGAGAAAGAACGAGTACCAGCCATGACCAACATTTCAACGGAGTCCGGTGTGAACACTGGCAACGCGGCAGAGCACGCACCCGTCTCGGAAGGCTCCCCGGTCCTTGAAGCCGCAGCGCTCGCCGGGGAGACCATCGGGCTGGTACGCCACTGGCTCACCGAGGCAGCGAAGGTCCCGGTGGACGCCTCCGCCGAGCAGCTCGCGGGCGTACTGAAGGACCCCAACGGCCTGGACTTCACCGTCGGGTTCGTCGACGGCGTCGTCCGCCCGGAGGATCTGGATGTCGCCGCCCGCAACCTCGCCGCGCTGGCCCCCAAGGTCCCTGCCTTCCTGCCCTGGTACATACGCGGCGCTGTCCGTCTCGGCGGCACCATGGCTCCGGCGCTGCCGCAGGTGGTCATCCCGATCGCCCGCCGGGTGCTCCGTGACATGGTCGGCCACCTCATCGTTGATGCCACCGACGCCAAGCTGGGCCCGGCCATCGCCAGGATCCGCAAGGACGGCATCAAGCTCAACGTCAATCTCCTGGGCGAGGCCGTGCTCGGTGAACACGAGGCCTCGCGCCGCCTCGAGGGAACGCACAAGCTGCTGGCCCGTCCCGACGTCGACTATGTCTCCATCAAGGTCTCCTCCACGGTGGCCCCGCACTCGGCCTGGGCTTTCGACGAGGCGGTGGCGCACGTGGTCGAGAAGCTCACCCCGCTCTTCACCCGCGCCGCGTCCTTTGCCGTCGGCGGAAAGAAGGCCAAGTTCATCAACCTGGACATGGAGGAGTACAAGGACCTGGACATGACCATCGCGGTCTTCACCCGGCTCCTGGACAAGCCCGAGTTCAAGAACCTCGAGGCCGGCATCGTGCTGCAGGCCTACCTCCCGGACGCGCTCGCCGCCATGATCCGCCTGCAGCACTGGGCCGCCGCCCGCCGCGCCGACGGCGGCGCCGCGATCAAGGTCCGCGTGGTGAAGGGCGCCAACCTGCCGATGGAACAGGTCGAAGCATCCCTGCACGACTGGCCGCTCGCCACCTGGGGCACCAAGCAGGACTCGGACACCAACTACAAGCGCGTCATCAACTACGCGCTGCACCCCGACCGGATCCGCAACATCCGGATCGGCGTCGCCGGCCACAACCTCTTCGACATCGCGTTCGCCTGGCTGCTGGCCAAGGAGCGCGGCGTGGAGACCGGCATCGAGTTCGAGATGCTGCTCGGCATGGCCCAGGGCCAGGCGGAAGCCGTCAGGCACGACGTCGGCTCGCTCCTGCTCTACACCCCCGTGGTCCACCCCGCCGAGTTCGACGTCGCGATCGCCTACCTGATCCGCCGGCTCGAGGAAGGCGCCAGCCAGGACAACTTCATGTCCGCCGTCTTCGAACTGGGGGGCAAGACCCCGGAAAGCAGAGCCCTCTTCGAGCGCGAGAAGCAGCGCTTTCTCGCCTCCCTCGCCGAGCTCGACGACGAGGTCCCGCCGCCCAACCGCCGGCAGAACCGCAGCCTTCCGGCCGGGCCGATGCCGCACGACTCCTTCGAGAACACCGCTGACACCGACCCGTCGCTGCCGGCGAACCGCGACTGGGGCCGCGCCATTCTGGAACGGGTGGCGACCTCCACCCTGGGCAACGCCGCCGTCGAGGCCGCCACCATCAACGACGAGGCGACCCTCAACACCGTGATCGAGACCGCGGTGGAAAAGGGCAAGGCCTGGGGCGCCCTTTCCGGGAACGAGCGTGCGGCCATCCTGCACCGCGCCGGCGATGTCCTGGAGGCCCGCCGCGCCGAACTGCTGGAGGTCATGGCCAGCGAAACCGGCAAGACCATCGACCAGGGCGATCCGGAAGTCAGCGAGGCCGTCGACTTCGCGCACTATTACGCCGAATCGGCCCGGAAGCTCGACGACGTCGACGGCGCCACCTTCGTCCCGGCAAAGCTCACCGTCGTGACCCCGCCGTGGAACTTCCCGGTGGCCATCCCGGCCGGCTCCACCCTGGCCGCCCTCGCCGCGGGCTCCGCCGTCGTGATCAAGCCCGCCAAGCAGGCCCGCCGCAGCGGTGCGGTGATGATTGAGGCCCTCTGGGAGGCCGGCGTCCCGCGGGACGTGCTGACCATGGTCCAGCTGGGCGAGCGTGAGCTTGGCCGGCAGCTGATCGCGCACCCCGCGGTGGACCGGGTGATCCTCACCGGCGGCTACGAGACCGCCGAACTGTTCCGTTCCTTCCGCCAGGACCTGCCGTTGCTGGCCGAGACCAGCGGCAAGAACGCCATCATCGTCACCCCGAGTGCCGACCTGGACCTCGCCGCCAAGGACGTCGCCTACTCCGCCTTCGGCCACGCCGGGCAGAAGTGCTCCGCCGCCTCGCTGGTGATCCTCGTGGGTTCCGTGGCCAGGTCCAGGCGGTTCCATAACCAGCTGATCGACGCCGTCACGTCGTTGAAGGTCGGCTACCCGGAGGATCCGTCCAGCCAGATGGGCCCGATCATCGAACCCGCCGGCGGCAAGCTCCTCAACGCCCTCACCACCCTCGGCGAAGGCGAAAACTGGGCCGTCGAGCCGAAGCGGCTGGACGGGACGGGCAAGCTCTGGAGCCCGGGCGTGCGCTACGGCGTGCGCCGCGGCTCCTACTTCCACCTCACCGAATTCTTCGGCCCCGTCCTGGGCGTCATGACGGCCGACACCCTGGAGGACGCCATCGCCATCCAGAACCAGATCGAGTACGGCCTCACCTCCGGCCTGCACTCGCTGAACCCGGCGGAAGTGGGCGTCTGGCTCGACACCGTCCAGGCCGGCAACCTCTACGTCAACCGCGGCATCACCGGCGCCATCGTGCAGCGCCAGCCCTTCGGCGGCTGGAAGAAGTCCGCCGTCGGCGCCGGCACCAAGGCCGGCGGGCCTAACTACCTCGTCGGGCTCGGTGAATGGGTCAGCAAGCCCAGCGCCGCGGCCGGCAAGGCGGACGCGCATGCCGGCGTCCGCCGGCTCGGGCAGGCAGCCCAGGGCTTCCTGGCCGACGGCGAGCTGGAACCGCTGCAGCGCGCACTGGCCTCCGACGCCCTCGCCTGGGCCGAGGAATTCGGCACCGCCAAGGACGTCTCCGGGCTCAGCGCTGAGCGGAATATCTTCCGCTACCGGGCGCTGCCGGTCGCGGTGCGGCTCTCCGAAGGCGAACCGCTCGCCCACCTGGTCCGGACCGTGGCGGCCGGCGTCCTGGCGGGCTCCGCGCTGACGGTGTCCACCGCCGTCGAACCCCCCGCCCAGCTGCGCACCGTGCTCTCCGGCCTCGGCATCGACGTGACCGTCGAGAACGACGCCGACTGGCTGGCCTCCGCGGCCAGGCTCTCAGTCCCGCGGATCAGGCTCATCGGCGGGAACGCCCGGGCTCTGGCCGAGGCAACCGGGGGACGGCCCGACCTGGCCGTCTACTTCCACCCGGTCACCGAAGCCGGACGCGTTGAGCTGCTGCCGTTCCTGCACGAGCAGGCCGTCAGCATCACGGCGCACCGCTTCGGAACCCCGAACCACATCTCGGACGGACTGATGTAGGGACCGCCTCCCCGGCGGCACCACACCCCGGGCAGCAAAAACGAGCCGGGCAGCCACCCTCCAATAGTGGCCGCCCGGCTCGTGGTATGTGTGGCTCGGAGCCTGCTGGCTCAGCCAAAGTACCAGCCGGGTGGAACCCACGAGGCGGGCACGGCGTGGGCGGAGAAGTCGTCGCAACCGGAGCAGAAGTACGTGACTTCGCCCAGCTTGTTGATGGAGCCGTCCCGGTGGTGAGTGGCAGGGACAAAAGTCTCAAGGTAGATGAACTCGTCAGTTCCGCAGCGTTCGCAGTAGGGACTGCCAACGTACTCGGCCTCCACCAGGGTCGTCGGGTGCGGGTCCAGACGTCCGAGGCTGGGGTGGCTGGCGGGGGCGCTGCGGTGCACCACCTGGGACAGCGGGCCCACCCGCTGGAGGTTGCGGGTTGATGCGGGAATGTGGGGGCGGTTAGCGGCTGGCGTCATTGTCGGCCTATCCCGAACGCTTCCGCAGGGTCGCCACATGGCAGACACATAGGACAGCGTTCGTATGTCGAATCGTTGTCATTGGCCTCTGCTTGACCTTCAACACATTCAGGATAGGCCACGATCGCGAGTGGATCAATGGTGTGCGTAAGTACTCAATCCGAGTAGGTACACCAGTGGGTACGCAGGTGCCCCTCCCGGCCACTCAGGCGGTGCGCTTCAGGGTGCGGCCCGCGATGGTCTGGGTCAGGGCCTCGATCACCTCGGTGTTGGCCAGCGGGTTGCGGATCAGGGTGAAATCGACGTCGCCCACCGGCGGCAGGTCGAAACGCCGGGTGATGATCTTCAGGTCGTCCGGCACCAGCGAGGACGGCATGACCGCCACCCCGATCCCGGCGCGGACCGCGGCCAGCACCCCGCTGATCTGCCGGGTGGTGCAGGTGATCCGCCAGGTCCGGCCGGCGGATTCGAGCGCGTCGATGGCCAGCTTCCGGCTCAGGCTGGGGGCGGGGTAAGCAATCAGCGGCACGGACTCGGCCGGGTCCAGTGAGGTCTGTTCCAGGCCCACCCAGGAGAAGGAGTCCTGCTGTACTACCGTGCCGTCCTTGGCTCCGGCGACCCACTTGACGAAGACAAGGTCCAGCTGGCCGGCGTTGAGCCGCTTGTAGAGCTGGTCGCTTTGCCCCACTGTCAGTTCCAGGTTGATCTGCGGGTAGACCTGCCGGAACTCCCGCAGGATCCTCGGCAGGCCGGTGATCGCGAGGTCGTCCGCGGTGCCGAAACGCAGCCGTCCGCGCATGGCCGATCCGGAGAAGTAGCGGGAGGCGGCGTCGTGCGCGGACAGGATGCTGCGGGCGAACCCGGCCATGGCGTCCCCGTTGTCGGTCAGGCGCACGTCGCGGGTGTCCCGCGCCACCAGGATCCGCTTCGCGGCGGCCTCGAGCTTGCGCACATGCTGGCTGACCGTCGGCTGCGCCAGACCCAGCCGTTCCGCGGCCTTGGTGAAGCTCAGTGTTTCAGCCACGGCCAGGAAAGAGCGCAGCTGGGCGGGTTCGAACATGCGGTCTCCTGAGCTGCGGCGTTCTCGCGCCGCATTGCGTTTCGTAATGCGAGTTATGCGGTGAATAAGCTTCCACAATCTGTTGCGGCCAGCATAGCGTTAAGGAATTCCCGCTCGCCCGCTCCTTTTGAGGACTTTCTGTGGCCACCCCTCCGCCCTTAGAAGCCAACGTAACTGCACTGCCGGACTCCAACACCGCGCCCATCGCCGTCGTCAGCCAGCGGATTCCCTGGCGCCACACCTTCATTTCGCTGAAAGTCCGCAACTTCCGCATCTTCGCGATCGGGCACTTCATCGCCGTGATCGCCCTGTGGATGCAGCGGATCGCCCAGGACTGGCTGGTGCTTCAGCTCTCCGGTTCCGTCACCGCCGTCGGGATCACCGTGGCGCTGCAGTTCCTGCCCTCGCTGTTCCTGGGCCCGTGGGCGGGCATGATGGCGGACCGCTTCGCGAAGCGGAAGATCCTGATGCTGTGCCAGTCGGCGGCAGCCGTGCTGGCGGCCGTCCTCTCGGTGCTGGCGCTGAGCCAGCGGATCGAGGTCTGGCACGTGTACGTGATCGCCCTGGCCCTGGGCCTGGTCACCGTGCTGGACCAGCCCGCGCGGCAGGTCTTCGTCAACGAACTCGTCGGCCCGGCCTACCTCCGGAACGCCATCAGCGTCAATTCCACAACGTTCCAGCTCGGTGGCCTGCTCGGGCCTGCGCTCGCCGGGCTGCTGCTCACCGCGGTGGGGGCCGGCTGGGCGTTCGCCGCGAACGCCGTCGCCTGCTGCTTCACGGTCGCCATGCTGCTCACGCTGCGCAAGGACCAGCTGCACATCAGTGCGCCGGCGCCCAAGCGCAAGGGCATGCTCAAGGAGGGACTGAACTATGCGCTGAGCAAACCCACGATCTACTGGCCGTGGCTGATGGCCGGCTTCATCGCCGTGTTCGCGATGAGCCTGCCGGTGCTGCTGGCCGCCTTCGCGGACAACGTTTACGACGTCGGCGCCGGCGGCTACGGCCTGCTGAACTCGCTGGTGGCCCTCGGGGCGCTGGCCGGGGCCATCACCTCCGCCCGGAGGCGGGAACTGAGGCTGCGCTCGGTGATGCTGGGGGCAGGAATGTACGGGCTGATGCTCTGCCTCGCCTCGCTTGCGCCGTCCATGGTGTGGTTCGGGGCGGCGATGGTGCTGGCCGGGTTCTGGTGCCTGATGTTCCTGACCGCTGCCAACCAGCTGGTCCAGATCAGCTCCAACATGGCCATCCGCGGGCGCGTCATGAGCCTGTACATCATGGTGCTGATCGGCGGGCAGGCCATCGGCGGGCCGATGATCGGCTGGCTGGCCGAGCATGTGGATCCGCACACGGCCATCCTGGTCTCCGGCGGGGTGCCGGCACTGGCCGCGGCGACGGTCGCCGTCGTGCTGGCGCGCCGCGACCAGCTGATGCTCAAGGTGGACCTGAAGGACCGGCGCCGGCTGGTGAAGATTGTCCGCAAGAATGCCGCGCCCTAGCTTTCCGCACCGTTTTCGGACAGCCGCTGCGTGTATCCACGCAGCGGCCGTCCGTTTCAGCAGCGAAAACCCCGGGCCGGCGTCAGCCTGCCAGCGGGGAGTGCGGGTACTCCGGCTTCCGCTGCTGGAACTGCAGTATGTCCGGGTTGATGACCACGCCGTCGCGGATTTCGATCGCACGGTGGATGGTCTCGTTCGCGGTCCAGGCCTCGGGGCCGGTGATCACGGTTTCCAGGAACGGCAGCAGCGCCTCGCTGATTTCCCAGCTGGACGAGTTCCACAGGTAAGAGGGGCTGTGGTCCACGGCGTAGTAGTCGATATGGACCCCGACCTTGAACATCGGCTCGGCGAAGGTGGTGGATTTCGCCCAGCTGAAGCCCATGCCCTCGTCGCACGACACGTCCACGATCAGGCTGCCGGGCCGGAACGCGTCGAGGTCCTCGGAGTGCAGGTACGTCAGCGGCGCGTTCGGGTCCTGCAGGGTGCAGTTGACCACGATGTCGCTCGCGGCGAGGAACGGCGCGAGCGGCACGCGGCCCTTGTCGGTGATGACCTCGCTGCGGAACGGCGCCTGATCGTCGTGGTCGAACTGTGCGATCCGTACCGAATGGATGGGGGAACCCACGGCGGCAACCCCGCGGTTGGTCAGCACCTGGACGTCATGGACGCCGTGGGCGTTGAGGGCAGTGACGGCACCGCGGGCCGTGGCCCCGAAGCCGATGACGACGGCGCTCAGGCGGCGGCCGTAGACCCCCGTGGATCCCGTCAGTGCCAGGGAGTGCAGCACGGAGCAGTAGCCGGCCAGCTCGTTGTTCTTGTGGAAGACGTGGAGGCCGAAGCCGCCGTCTCTGGCCCAGTGGTTCATCGCCTCGAAGGCAATCAGGGTGAGCTTCTTGTCGATCGCCAGCTGGGTGATCGCCCGGTCCTGGACACAGTGCGGCCAGCCCCACAGGACCTGACCGTCCCGGAGTTCGGCGAGGTCCTCGGGCTGCGGCTTGGGCAGGAGGACGACGTCGGCCTCGGCCAGCAGTTGCGCACGTGGGACGATGCGTCCCACCAGCGGTGCCAGCTCGGCGTCCGAGATGCCGAAACGCTTGCCGTAGCCCTCTTCCAGGATCAGCTGCTGCCGGAGCTCCGGGGCGATGCGGTCCAGGTGGAGAGGGTGGATCGGGAGGCGCCGCTCGTCAGGCTTCCGCGAGCCGGCAAGGACTCCGAGGGTGAGCTGGCTCATGGTGCCGCTCACTTCTTTTTGGGACTCGCCGGCTTGGAGCTGGTGGCCTTGTCCAGGGAGCTGGGCGGCGCTGCAGCGGTCCTCTTGTCGGCCCGCTTTTCCTTGATGGATTTGCCGGATTTCTTGGACGCTGCTTGACGGGGGGATTTGTCAGCCATGATCGCTCCTGTAGCGGAACCTGAGAGGTTCCTGACTTCGAACGATACAGGTAGCGACCTAACGGCCCGGGGACGTCGGACGTCCGCTGGGCTGGATTCCGGCCATGGCCGTGCGGTAATTGGAGCGGCTGACGGGAATCGAACCCGCGTATCAAGCTTGGGAAGCTAGCGCTCTACCATTGAGCTACAGCCGCAGGGGGACTAGCCAATAATCTGGTCGATAATCCCGGTGAAACAACGAGATTCACCTTACCCCAGTCGGAAGCCTTCTCAGAACACCCGCGCCGGTTTCTGACCGGGTCCAGGGCACACAGCAGGTGGCATGGCGTCGGGGGCCCATGTCTCGGACAGACCTCACCGCAGGCCCCACTGTTCGGGCGCGCACGCACGGCCCTGACCGGGCTCATCTGGTGGTTAACGGAGGAGCCGGGAACGGCTCCCTGGCAGGCCGTGGACGAGGCGTTCGCGCAGCTCATGGCGATCCCCGTCACAGAGCAGTACACAATCCGGGGAGTCCCATAACTCTTCGATAAAGGCCCGTCCCCGCAGCCGCGAGGGGCAGGCCTTGCTGTTTATCCTGAAGGAGTTAGCTGCGGTTCCGGGGAAGCGGGCTACGCAAATCAGCCGTCCTCCGAGCAAGGATTTCCGTGGCAATCGCAGAATACGACGTCGTCATCCAACGGGATGCCATGAGCGTGTACGACTTCCTGCTGGACGCCCGCAACCTTCCGGCCTGGCGTGCCGGTGTCCGGAGCATTGAACTGGAATCAGGCGCTGCCGGGACCAAGGGCGCCGTGTACCGGCAGACCGTCGCCGGCCCCGGCGGTCGCGCGGTCTGCGGGGATTTCGAGATCACCGAGGCGCGGCCCGGGGCGGAAATCCAGTACAGGGTCCTTGGCGGACCGGAGCGGACGCGCGGCGGCTACTACCTGAGCACGGAAGGCGGAAGCACCCGCGTCCGCTTTGCCCTGGAGTGCGAGCCGCGGGGTCTCCTGGCCCGGCTGAAGTCCCCGATCCGCCGCCGAATGAAGGCGGAGGTCTGCCAATTGGAGCAGCTCAAATCGGTGCTGGAAGTGCAGGCAGCGCCGTAACGGCAGTGCCGTCACACTTGCCCCGCGCACTTTTGTCCCCGGTGAGTACGGTAATTTTGAGACTGTGCTGATCTCCGACCGCGACATTCGTGCCGAAATTGACTCCCAACGGATCGTTCTGGAGCCGTTCGACCCCGCCATGGTTCAGCCATCGTCGGTTGACGTCCGGATCGACAAGTTCTTCCGGCTCTTCGACAACCACAAGTACGCCCACATTGACCCGGCAGAGGACCAGCCCGAGCTGACCCGCCTGGTGGAGGTTGAGACCGGCGAACCCTTTATCCTGCACCCCGGGGAATTCGTCCTGGGCTCCACCTACGAAACCGTAACGCTTCCCGCCGACGTCGCGGCCCGGCTTGAGGGCAAGTCCTCGCTGGGCCGGCTGGGCCTGCTCACGCACTCGACCGCAGGGTTCATCGATCCGGGCTTTTCCGGACACGTGACCCTCGAGCTGTCCAACATGGCGACGCTGCCGATCAAGCTCTGGCCGGGCATGAAGATCGGCCAGCTGTGCTTCTTTCGGCTCACCTCCGCCGCCGAATACCCTTACGGTTCCGGCGAGTACGGCAACCGCTACCAGGGCCAGCGCGGCCCGACGGCGAGCCGCAGCCACTTGAATTTCCACCGCACGGTCGTCTGACCCCGCGAGCCGCGCGGCTAATCCCGCGCGGCTTTTCGCCGCACGCCG
>DATITT010000484.1:0-3685 GCA_035467435.1 Arthrobacter sp.
CCTCTCCCCGCGCCTGAGTCTCTCCCCGCGCCTGAGTCTCTCCCCGCGCCCGGGGTGCCCCTCCGTCCGGAGGTGGCGCCCCGGGCCCTTTTTAACCCCGGACATCACGGAATGGCAAACGTCTGGATTTTTTACGAAAAGACTCTTTCATAGTTCGGCGGGATCCACTACCGTGATTCGGGTGCCTGAACTAGTCTCAAGAGAATCCCCAGCCAAGGAAGC
This sequence comes from Arthrobacter sp., assembly GCA_035467435.1. GTDB lineage: Bacteria > Actinomycetota > Actinomycetes > Actinomycetales > Micrococcaceae > Arthrobacter. The sequence goes on from DATITT010000484.1 coordinate 223, forward strand.
CTCCCAAAAGGACGCCCCATTGAGCAGCCCCTCCGAAACCGGCCCTCCGCAGTATGTGATCACTGCCGAAAACCTGACGAAGCGCTACGGCGACGTCGCCGCCGTCGACGGCATCTCCTTCTCCGTGCCCGCCGGTGAGGCCTTTGGCCTGCTGGGCCCCAACGGCGCCGGCAAGTCCACCACCATGAAGATGATCGGCGGGGTGTCCCAGCGGACCTCCGGGAGCCTGAGCATCATGGGCCTTGACCCGGACCAGAACGGGCCGGAGGTCCGCGCGCACCTGGGCGTCGTCCCGCAGCAGGACAACCTGGACGAGGAACTCAGGGTCCGCGACAACCTCCTGGTCTACGGGCGCTACTTCGGCCTGCCCATGAGCTACCTCAGGCCCAAGGCCGATGAGCTGCTGGAGTTCGCGCAGCTCACGGACAAAGCCAAATCCAAGGTCGACGCGCTCTCCGGCGGCATGAAGCGCCGCCTCACAATCGCACGCTCCCTCATCAATGAACCCCGGATCCTGCTCCTGGACGAACCCACCACCGGGCTGGACCCGCAGGCCCGGCACATCCTCTGGGACCGGCTGTTCCGTCTCAAGGAGCAGGGCGTCACCCTGATCCTCACCACCCACTACATGGACGAGGCCGAGCAGCTCTGCGACCGCCTGATCGTGGTGGACAAGGGCAGGATCATGGCCGAGGGCTCGCCCGCCAGCCTGATTCGCGAATACTCCACCCGCGAAGTCCTCGAACTGCGCTTCGGCTCGGAGCGCAACGCCACCGTCGGCGCCGACCTCCAAGGCATCGGCGAACGGCTCGAAACCCTGCCGGACCGCGTCCTGATCTACGCCCACGACGGCGAGGCCGCCCTCGAAGAGGTCTCCGCCCGCGGACTGCGCCCGGTGACCTCACTGGTGCGCCGGTCCTCGCTCGAGGACGTCTTCCTGCGCCTGACCGGCAGGAGCCTCGTTGACTAGGAAAGCAGGCCTGCCGGAGCAGCCAGCCGCGGGCGGCCCGGCGGCCGGCGCGGCGTCCGGCTCGGTACCGGGCACTGCGGCGCTGCCCGCCCTGCGTGCGCATTCGCCGGAGGTCTCGGCCGCCCGGGCCCGGCGCTGGGGGTCCCTCTACTTCGCCGAACACGTCCTCCGGGTGATGAAGAGCTACGGCTGGACCATCGTGATGTACGGCGTGGGCCAGCCCGTCGCGTACCTCTTCGCCATGGGCGTGGGACTGGCGACACTGGTCGACACCAACAGCGAGGCCGGCTTCGGCGGGGTCAGCTACCTGACCTTCATCGCGCCCGCGCTGCTGATCTCGGCCGCGGTCATGACGGCGGCGAACGAATTCACCTTCCCGGTGATGGACGGCTTCAAATGGCGCCGGGTCTACTACGGGCCGCACGCCTCGCCGCTGACCCCGGAGCAGATCGCACTCGGGCAGATCATCGCCGTCACGGTGCGCTTCCTGCTGCAGTCCGCCATCTACTTCGGCGTGGTGGCGTTGTTCGGGGCGTCGCCGAGCGGCTGGGGCTGGGTCTCGATCCTGGTCGCCACCCTCGCCGGGCTGTCCTTCGGGCTGCCGCTGATGGCCTACGCCGCCTCGATCAAGGAGGACAAGGGCCAGTTCGCCATGGTGATGCGCTTCCTCGTGATGCCGCTGTTCCTGTTTTCCGGCACCTTCTTCCCGCTGGACACCCTGCCGCTCGCCGTGCGCTGGATCGGCTGGATCTCACCGATCTGGCACGGCACCGAGCTGGGCCGGGTCCTCAGCTACGGCTACCAGGAGCCTCCGCTGCTGACCATCGCCCACCTGGTCTTCCTGCTGGCCCTCACGGCTGTGGGCTGGGTCCTGGCCAAACGCCAGTTCATCAAAAGGATGGCCGGATGAGCGCCGTCACCACCAGCCACAGCGCCACCGAGGCTGCCCGCAACCGGAAGTTCGGGCCGCTGTACTCCCGCAACGTCCGCGCCGTCGTCGCCCGCGGGCTCATGGCCACCAAGAGCAGCAACTGGATGGTCATGCTCTCCGGCTTCTTCGAGCCCGTGCTGTACCTGATCTCGATGGGGGTCGGGCTGGGCGCGATCGTCGGCTCGGTGCAGGGACCGGGCGGCGGCGAGATCTCCTACGCCGCCTACATCGCCCCGGCGCTGCTGGCCGTGTCCGCGATGAACGGCGCGGTCTACGACTCCACCTGGAACGTCTTCTTCAAGATGAACTTCGCCAAGTTGTACCAGGGCATGCTCTACACCTCCCTGGGCCCGCTCGACGTCGCCATGGGCGAGATCTTCCTGGCCCTGCTGCGCGGCCTGATGTACGCCACCGGGTTCACCGCCGTGATGGGCGTGATGGGACTGATCACGACGCCGTGGGCCATCCTGATGATCCCGGCCGCGGTGCTGATCGCGTTCGGCTTCGCGAGTTTCGGCATGGGCATCACGAGCTTCATGAAGACGTTCCAGCAGATGGACTGGATCAACTTCGTGATGCTGCCGATGTTCCTGTTCAGCGCCACCTTCTACCCGCTCAGCGTCTACCCGCAGTACATCCAGTGGCTCATCCAGGCCATGCCGCTGTGGCACGGCGTGGAATTGCTCCGGCAGATCAGCGTGGGCATCTTCACCCCGGCGACGGCGGTGCACATCGGCTATTACCTCGGAATGATCGCCTTCGGCGTGCTGCTCACCACCGGCCGGTTGCGCAAACTGTTCCTCAAGTAACCTGCCCTCGCCCAACCAGGTGGCAGCAGGGGCCGTTTTGGGCGCCCGAAACGGCCCCTCCTGCCGGCCAGCTGGAATTGACCGCACGGAATCGTTCGCCCCGGGTGGAAGCGGCCCGGGCCGCTGCGCGGGTTTGCGATAATAGGCTCATGCAATCTCTGGGCAACTCCGAGTCTTCCAAGCCGTCCGCGTACAACACCCCCACGGGCAAGTTCTCCATGCTCCGCATCAGCGGACCCGGGATGATGGTGTTCATCATCGCCTTCGTCGTCGCGGTCATCTTTGCTGCGAACCAGAACGACGTCGTCGGCTGGCTCGTGGCGATCATCGCCGGCTTCTGGCTCGCCCTGGCCTCCTTCGTGGTCTTCAGCATCCAGAAGGCAGCCAGGAAGGCCGGCGCCAAGCTCACCGAAGCGCAGAACGCGTTCAACGCGGCGTCCGGCCGGCCGCCGTCGTCGGGCAGTGTTGACCACGGCTCCACCCGCGTGCGGGAGGTCCGCCGCGAAGCTGACGAGGTCCGGGACCTGAAACTGGACCACTCGTTCAAGATTGTGCAGGTGCAGGTCCGCGTCGTCGAGCAGGAACGGGCGAAGGGCGCCGCCTCGGACCAGGACACCATCCGCCGGGCGCTTGAGACCATAGAGATCACGGCCACCAACGCCCGGGACATGATCAAGTCCTCCGGCACCGACGAACCGGTCGCCGGAACCATTGTCGACTAGAGTGGATCAGGTGAGTTCGGCATTGAAGAAG
>DATITT010000485.1:0-7142 GCA_035467435.1 Arthrobacter sp.
GTTGGCCTTGACGAATTCGATGGCCTTGGTGATCTGCTGCGGGGTGGCCTGCTGTTCGGCGTTGACGGCCCAGATGTAGACCTCGCGGAGGCCGGCGTCGCGCGCCAGGTACGAGAAGGCACCCTCACAGGTCACCAACGCCCGCTGCGCCTCGGGGACGGTCGCGAGCTTCTGGACCATTTCGTCCTGCACGGACTGCAGTTTGGCCTTGTACGCGGCGCCGTTCGCCTCGAAGGCCGCCGCATTCTGCGGATCGAGCATGGTGAACGCCTTCACCATGTTGTCCACGTAGAGCTGGACGTTGACCGGCGACATCCAGGCGTGCGGGTTCGGTTTGCCCTGGTAGGAGTCTTCACCGATGGACAGCACCTCCACGCCCTCGCTCACCACGGCGTGCGGAACGTCCAGGCCCTCCACGAACTGGTCAAACCAGGCTTCAAGGTTCAGTCCGTTGTCCAGGATCAGGTCGGCCTTGGAGGCCTTGCGGATGTCCCCGGGCGTGGGCTCGTAGCCGTGGATTTCGGAGCCGGCCTTGGTGATGGATTCGACCTGCAGCTTGTCCCCCGCCACGTTCTGTGCGACGTCGGCCAGCACGGTGAAGGTGGTCAGCCCGACGGGCTTCCCGTCCCCGGAACCCGGCCCCTGGCCCGGGACGGCAGCGCCGCAGGCGGCGAGGGACAATCCCAGCAGAACAGTGGCGACGGCGGCTCCGGCCGTGCGGCGGCGACGTGTTCGGCCGATATTTTTGGCGGGCCGAAACAAATTATTAGGCATACCGAACATTATACGGGGCCCGGCTGTCCGGCCGCGGCGCTAGGCTGGTGACATGGGCACAGTTCTCCGCACACCACCGGCACCGCGGCCGGAACTCTACCGGTTCTCACGGCTCGATTTCATCACGGCAGGCCTGTACGTGGGGGTGGCCGCGTTCTTCGCCGTCGCCGGCGGGCTCCTGGTCCCGCTGCTGCTCGAGCTGTCCCCGAACCCGGCGGTGGCGTCCTACGCCGTCAACCTGATCTTCTACGGCGTCATCGGCATCCTGGCCCTGGCCGCCGTCCGGCACATCGCCGCCCGGGACCTCAGGGTGCTCGCCACCAGGCCCTGGTTCACCGTGCTGATGGTCCCGCTGGCCGTCGTGGCGATGATGATCCTCACCGCGGTCCTGGTTTCCCTCACCGGGACGCCGCAGACGTCCGCCAACCAGGCCGGCCTGCAGGCGCTCATGCAGCAGGTGCCGGCCTGGCTGATGGTGCCGCTGCTGGTGATCGTGGGGCCCTTCGTGGAGGAGTACATCTTCCGCCACCTGCTGATCGGCAAACTCAGCCGGCGGGTCAATATCTGGGTGTGCTGCTCGCTGTCCGTGGTGCTGTTCGCGGCCCTGCACATCGTGGGCCAGGAGGACCTGAGCCTGCCGGTGCTGATGCCCTATCTGGCCATGGGCGCTGTGCTGGTGTTCGTCTACGTCTGGACCGGCAGGAACGTCATGTTCGCCTACTTCGTCCACGCCTCGAAGAACCTGCTGGCGGTCATCTTCATCTACGCCATCCCGCCGGAACTCATGGAGCAGCTCCAGCAGATGCAGGGCTAACCCCAAGCAACGCGGGGTCAGACACGGCCCATTCCGGGGGCATTTATGGGCGCTATCTGACCCCGCGTTGCTTTGGGGGGTTGCTTGCGGGGGGCGGGGGGAGTTGCCGGGGGCGGCTTAGGACTCTGGTCGTTCCGCGGCAGATGGGCTATCTTGGGGGCACTTCGCGATAGTTTGGGCGGGCTAGAGCGGCACCCTTTGTTGTGTGAAAGGACCGCCATGAAAGCCCAAGCCCGCCGAACCTCCGTGCCCGCCGCAGTCGCGGCGCCTGCGGCGCTGCTGGCCCTGCTCCTGACGCTGTCCGGCTGCATCACGGTTCCCAACCCGGCTCCCCCGCCTGCCCCGACTGCCACAACGACGACGTCCGAGCCGTCCGCGCCTCCGCCGCCCCCCTCCCTGTCCCCGTCCACCCCGGCTGTCACACCGGCACCGACGACGGCCCAGCCGCCGGCAGACTGGTCCGACACCGTGGCGGCCGTCCGCTCCGGTGTTGCGAAGATCAACGTGACTCTCTGCGACGGAGGCGGAGTCGGTTCGGGTTTTCTCGTCAAGGACAACCTGGTCGTGACTGCGGCGCATGTCGTCAAGGACCAGGCCGAGATCAGCGTCAGCGTCGGAACGGAAATCGTACGGGCGGAGGTGCTGGGGGTCGACGAACTGGCGGACCTCGCACTCCTGCGAACGACCCGTCCCGTCGACGGCCACGTCTTCACCTTCGTGAGCGTTCCGCCGGAACTCGGTGAAGAGGTGGGGGCGCTGGGCTACCCGTTGGAGGCAGACCTCACTTTCACCGCGGGCCGCGTCAGCGGACTCAACCGGCAACAGACAATCGGCACACGAACCGTCACCAACCTGATCCAGACCGACGCCGCCGTCAACCCCGGTAACAGCGGCGGACCACTGGTGACGCTGGAGGGTGACGTGGCCGGTGTCATCAGCTCCAAACGGGCCTGGGTATTCGGCACCAACCGCCCTGACAATTACAGTGCCGAAGGCACGGCCTACGCAGTCGACGCCCGCAAGGCTGCCCTCGCCGTCGAGAGCTGGAGTAACCGCACCGCGGCCATCGCTCCGGCCAGTTGTGGCGTGCCTCCAGCGGACGAGGCTGGCGCCGTCGCCGTCACCGTCAGTTCCGACCATCCCGAAGCCGTAAACATCGCAGGGAGCCTGCTCTTCCACGGCCGGTCGATCAATCTCGGCGCCTACGATCTCGCGTTCGCCATCCTGACCCCTGAAATGCAGGAACGGATGGGCGGGCTGGAGACCTGGCGCTCAGGCCTGGGCTCGTCCTTCTGGCGGAGCCTCAACGTTGCCGCCGTGAGGGCGTCCGGACCGGACCTGATCGCCGCCGTCCGGCTGCGGACTGTCCAGGACGCCGAGCACGGGCCCGCCGGCCAGACCTGCTCGGATTGGGCGCTGGAGTACCTCATGCAGTGGGACGGGTCGATCTGGCTTATCGCGGATGCCAACACCCCACAGGGTCCGCCGTCGGCGTGCTGAGACGCACCCCCTACCGCCGCGCGCGCCGACGTCGTAGTTTCTTTCCATGACACTGAACATCCAGATCGCCGTCGACTGCCGGGACCCGCATGCGCTCGCCGACTGGTGGGCTGAAACCCTTGAGTGGGCCGTGGAGCCGCAGGACGAGACCTTCATCCGCTCCATGATCGCGCAGGGCTTCGCCACGGAGGCGGAAACCACGATGCACCACGGGAAGCTCGTGTGGGGCGCCGGGGCCGCCATCCGCCCGCCCGAGGAACTCGATGCCAGGCCGCCCGCCCGCCGCATTCTCTTCCAGACGGCCCCGGAGAAAAAGACCATCAAGAACCGGATCCACTGGGACGTCAACCTGGCCGGCGCGGACAAGGACGAGGCGCTCGCCGCCCTCGAGGCCCGCGGCGCCACGTTCCTCTGGACCGCCAGCCAGGGGCCGCATTCCTGGCACACCATGGCGGACCCGGAAGGCAACGAGTTCTGCATCAGCTGAGCGGATTACTAGACTCGGACTGTGAGCAACGAAATCCCCGCCAAGGTATCCGACGTCTTTGACCCCACCCGCTGGCGCACTGTGTCCGGCTTCGACGATTTCCAGGACATGACCTACCACCGGCAGGTGGAGCGTTCCGGCGACGGCAGCGTGGTCCGGGACCTCCCGACCGTCCGTATCGCCTTCAACCGGCCCGAGGTGCGCAACGCCTTCCGCCCCGGCACCGTGGACGAGCTGTACCGCGCCATGGACCACGCCCGGATGACCCCGGACGTGGCCACCGTGCTGCTCACCGGCAACGGCCCCTCCGCCAAGGACGGCGGCCACTCGTTCTGCTCCGGCGGGGACCAGCGGATCCGCGGCCGTGACGGTTACCGGTACGCAGCGGGTGAAACGACCGAAACCATCGACCCCGCCCGCGCCGGCCGGCTCCACATCCTCGAAGTCCAGCGGCTCATGCGCACCATGCCCAAGGTGGTCATCGCCGTCGTGAACGGCTGGGCGGCCGGCGGCGGGCACTCACTGCACGTCGTCTCCGACCTGACCATCGCCTCCCGCGAGCACGGCAAGTTCAAGCAGACCGACGCCACCGTCGGCAGCTTCGACGCCGGCTACGGGTCCGCGCTGCTGGCCCGCCAGATCGGCCAGAAGTCAGCCCGCGAGATCTTCTTCCTGGCCCGCGAATACTCGGCCGAGGACATGGTCCGCCTGGGGGCCGTGAACGAGGCCGTGGACCATGACCGGCTCGAGGACGTGGCGCTGGAATACGCCGCCGACATCGCCCGGCAGTCCCCGCAGGCCCTCCGGATGCTCAAGTTCGCGTTCAACCTGGCCGACGACGGCCTGGCCGGCCAGCAGGTCTTCGCCGGCGAGGCCACCCGGCTGGCGTACATGACGGACGAGGCCGTGGAGGGCAAGGAAGCCTTCCTGGAGAAGCGCGATCCGGACTGGTCCAGCTTCCCGTACTACTTCTAAGGCGGCGCGATGACTTCCGGAGCTGTGACTTCCCAACCCCCGAACATCGAGCCCGCGCTCAAGGCACTGGCGGATGCCCTGCACGGTGAGGGCCCCGCCGTCGAACTTTCCACCGGCGCCAACGGGAACGTTGTGGTTTCCGCCGTGGAGACGCCGGGCTATGAGGACGCCGCCGTCGTCGTGCGGACCTCCGGCTCCACCGGCACGCCCAAGGCGACCGTCCTCACCGTGGACGCCCTGGCGGCGTCCTCCGTGGCAACCGCCTTCGCGCTCAAGGGCGAGGGCCAGTGGCTCCTCGCGCTGCCCGTGCAGTATGTGGCCGGGGTGCAGGTCCTGGTGCGCTCCCTGTTCGCCGGAACCCGGCCGTGGGCGATGGACCTCTCGGACGGCTTCACCCCGGAAGCGTTCACCGCCGCCGCCCGGGAACTCACGGACAAGATCCGCTTCACCTCGCTGGTGCCCACCCAGCTGCAGCGGCTGCTGGATGCGCCGTCGGCCGAAACCCTGGCCGTGCTGCGGCGCTTCAACGGCATCCTGCTCGGCGGCGGCCCTGCCTCGCCCGAGCTGCTGGCCGCCGCACGCGACGCCGGCGCCCGCGTGATCACCACCTACGGCTCGGCCGAGACCTGCGGCGGCTGTGTGTACGACGGCTTCCCGCTCGAGGACGTGCTGGCACGGGTGGACGGGGACGGCAGGATCCTGCTCGGCGGCGCGACTTTGGCCGCGGGCTACCTCGGGGACCCCGGGCTCACCGCCGGCGCCTTCTTCGAGGAGGACGGCGTCCGCTGGTACCGCACCAGCGACGTCGGCTCCATCGACGCCACCGGGAAGCTGACCGTCCTCGGCCGGGCCGACGACGTCGTGATCACCGGCGGCGTGAAGGTCTCCGCCGCGCATGTGCAGGCGGAGCTGGAGAAGCTCGACGGCGTGCTGGCCGCCTTTGTCGCCGGGGTCCCCTCGGCCCAGTGGGGCCAGGCCGTCGCCGCCTACGTGGCGCTGGCCGACAGCTCGTCGGAAGGCCTCCGGGACTTCACCGCGGGCGCTGCCTGGGCGCCCGCATTGGGCACGCTGGCCCCAAAAACCGTGCTGGCCGCGGGTGAACTGCCGATGCTGCCGAACGGGAAACCGGACCGCCTGGCGATGACGGTTCGGCTCACCGAACTCCATCAGGGAAAATAGACAGGCCGGGCACTCCCGGTTTAGCCGAACCAACACGAGGTACTGAACGTGGCAACAGCCGCTCAATGGATTCAAGGCGCCCGACTGCGCACCCTGCCGGCCGCGATCGCGCCTGTCCTGATCGGCACCGCGGCCGCGTACGAGCTGGACTCGTTCCTGCCGCTCCATGCCTTGCTGGCCGCGCTGGTGGCCCTGCTGCTGCAGGTTGGCGTCAACTACGCCAACGACTACTCCGACGGTATCCGCGGCACCGACGAGGACCGGGTGGGCCCGCTCCGGCTGGTCGGCTCCGGCGCCGCGAAGCCCGAGCACGTCAAGTACGCCGCGTTCGCCGCGTTCGGGCTGGCGATGGTGTTTGGCCTGGCCCTGGTCATCCTCTCGCAGACCTGGTGGCTGATCCTGGTGGGCCTGGGCTGCGTCCTCGCGGCCTGGGGCTACACGGGCGGGAAGAATCCCTACGGCTACATGGGCCTGGGCGACTTGTTCGTCTTTGTGTTCTTCGGCCTGGTCGCCACCCTCGGCACGACCTACACGCAGGCCGGCCAGATCAGCCTCCCCGCCGTCATCGGCGCCATCGGCACCGGCCTCATCGCCTGCGCGCTGCTGATGGCGAACAATGTCCGCGATATCCCCACCGACCGGAAGGCCGGGAAGAGGACCCTGGCCGTGCGGCTCGGCGACAAGCATGCCCGGGAAAGCTACGTGCTGATGCTCGCCGTCGCGATCCTGCTGCCGATTGTGCTGGCTCCGACCCGGCCGTGGATGCTGATTGTGCTGCTGCTGATCCCGGCCAGCCTGATGCCGTCCTGGCTGATGATCGCCGGCCGGCGCCGCAAGAGCCTGATTCCGGTCCTCAAGCAGACGGGGCTGATCAACCTCGGCTACGCGGTGCTGTTCTCACTGGGCCTGGTCCTGAGCCACGGGTTCTAGGGGCCGCGGGACGTGGGGCCGCCCGGGACGCCACGGGGACGCGGGGCGCCTCGGGGTCTTGGTTCGCCACGAGGTCCAGGGTTCGCAGTTGCGGGGCGCCTCCGGCTGTGCGTCACCCGGGGAGCTGCCCGTCCTGCGCCCGCCGCTACCGTGGGGAGCTAGGAATCCTTCGGGCGGTTGTCCTTGTGGACGGTGATGTCAGGGTGCGCGTCGACCAGGCGGTCCTCGGCGTCGGCGTCGTCCACTTCCCCGGCGCTGCGCAGCGGCTTGGCCTTGCCGGAGAACCGCTGGTGGAGCGAGGCGGCGGCGGCGTCACGCTGCTTCTGGAAGAAGAGGAAGCTGATCGCGAAAGCCATCATCCCCGCGCAAAGGACGGCCAGCAGCCATCCGAGCTCAAGGTAAACGAACAGTGCGAACAACGGCGCGAAGATCGCCAGCCGGATCAGGGAGTATTTCAGGAAAGCCACCCTCCAAGTTTAGCCG
>DATITT010000486.1:0-2307 GCA_035467435.1 Arthrobacter sp.
GTCAAGCTGGTTGGTGATCTCCGCTGCCCGGGCGGCGGCGGCGCGGGCGCCGTCGGCGATGATCGCGGGCAGGCCGCGCGCGTCAAAGGTGGCGATGGCGCGTTCGGTGGTGCCGTTGGGGCTGGTGACGGCCTTGCGCAGCGCCGTCGGGTCCGCGCCCGGCTCGGCCAGCATGAAGCCCGCCCCGGCGACGGTTTCCCGGGCAATCAGCAGCGACAGCTCACGGTCCAGGCCGAGTTCGACGCCGGCATCCGCCATCGCTCCGGCCAGGTAGAACGCGTACGCCGGGCCCGAGCCACTGATCGCGGACAGCGCGTCGACCTGGTGTTCAGGGATTTCGACGACGGTGCCGGCGGCGGCCAGCAGGTCCTTGGCCAGCTGAAGCTGCGCCGCGGAACAGTGCGTGCCCGGCGACACCGAAATGACGCCACGGCCCAGCCGCGCCGGGGTGTTCGGCATGCTCCGGATCACGGGCTGGCCGGCCGGCAGCGCCGCTTCCAGCTGCTCCACCGACACAGCGGCGGCAATGCTGATGACGATCGTGTCCGGTGCCAGCGAATCGCCGATCTCACGGGCCAGGGCCGCGATGCCCACGGGTTTGACGCCCAGGATCACGACGTCGGAGCCGGTGGCCGCCTGTTTGTTGTTCTCCGGATCTTCAGCGCTGGCGATGGCCGTGATGCCGTGATGCCGTTTGGCCAGTTCGTCGGCGCGTTCGGCGCGGCGGACCGTGGCGACGATGTCTGCCGGGTCGGTTCCGCCGGCGATCAGTCCGCCCAGAATGGCCTCGTTCATTGATCCACAGCCCAGGAATGCGATTCGGTTGCTCATGCCCCCCATCATTGCAGTACGGCCCGATTCCCAGCCAGTTCCCATCATCAGGTCAGCATTTTCACAAACTCCGCGACTAGCGTGGTGGTTACCTCATTGAGGGTGCGAGTGATGCGGCAGGTATGCGGATGTCTGCCCGGCACCGGTGGTCTGCAGCGGGTTTCCCCCATTTTCCCGCAGCGGACCGCCGGTGCCTTTCGCCGTTAACGGGCGGCTCCACTCCGGCGGACTCCCCGGTTCCTCCGGCGAAGCGGCCCCCCGGCTCCCGCGGCGAAGCGGCCCGGGCGCTTCCCCGCCTCAGTCCAGGTCCGGACCGGCGGCACGAAGTTGAGCGGCCCGCAGCCGGGTTTCCAGGAATTTCCGGTCGGCAGCGCTTCCGGCCAGCTGCAGCGCAGAGGTATACGCTGCGGCGGCCTCACTGCTGCGGCCCAGCCGGACCAGGAAGTCGGCGCGGACGGCGTGGAACGGGAAGTAGCCCTCCAGCGCGAGCGCGTCGACGAGGCGCAGGGCAGGTTCGGGGCCTTCCAGCTCGGCCAGTGCGACCGCCCGGTTGAGAGCCACGACAGGTCCGGGGGCGAGCGCGAGGAGCTGGTCGTAGAGCCGGAGGATCTGGTGCCAGTCCGTCGCGGCGGCGTCAGGCGCGTCGCTGTGGACCGCCGCGATGGCGGCCTGGAGCTGGTAAGGGCCGGGCTGGTTCTGCCGCAGGCATTGCCGCACCAGGTCCCGGCCCTCCGCGACCAGGGCCCGGTCCCATAAGCGGCGGTCCTGGTCCGCCAGGAGCACCGGGCCGCCGCCTACCTCCCGCGCGGTGCGCCGTGATTCGGTCAGCAGCATCAGTGCCAGCAGCCCCTTCACTTCGGCCTCGTCCGGCATCAGCGCGGCCAGCAGGCGGCCCAGCCTGACCGCTTCACGGCAGAGGTCCTCCCGGGTCCGGGGGCCGCCGGAGCTGGAGCTGTAGCCCTCGTTGAAGATGAGGTACACCACCGCGAGCACCGGTTGCAGTCGCACCGGAAGTTCTGCCCCGTGCGGCACCCGGTACGGAATCCCGGCGTCCCGGATTTTCGCTTTGGCCCGGACCAGGCGCTGGGCCATGGTCGTTTCCGGAACCAGGAAGGCGCGGGCGATTTCCGCCGTCGTGAGTCCCCCCAGCAGCCGCAATGTCAGGGCCACCTGGACATTGCTGGCGAGGGCCGGGTGGCAGCAGGTGAACATCAGCCGCAGCCTGTCGTCGTCCACCGTGCCCTCCCTTGTGAGTTCAGTGATCACAACTTCCTCGGGCGTCGGCACTGCCGGGGAGCGGGCTGCCTGCAGCTGCGCGGCCGTGAGCTGTTTGTCCCCGCGTCCGGCTTCCCGGCGCAGCCGGTCGGTCGCCCGGTTCCTGGCGGTGGTGATGATCCAGCCCGCGGGGCTTGGCGGGAGGCCGGTGGCGGGCCAGTGCCGGACGGCGAGGGTGAAGGCTTCCTGGACGGCGTCCTC
>DATITT010000487.1:0-13015 GCA_035467435.1 Arthrobacter sp.
CCGATGATGGACGTGATGCCGCCGCGCGGAATGACGCAGCTGACATCGTCCAGCACGGTTTGGGCCCCGTAGCTCTTGGACACCTGGCGGACCTCTATCACTGGTGGAACTCCATCACTTCAGCGCGCCTTTCAGCAGCAGGAACAGGAACAGGATGCCGCCGGTGAACTCGATGATGACGCTCAGTGCCGTATCGAAGCCGAAAACGCGCTCCAGGACCAGCTGGCCGCCCACCAGTGCCACGATTCCCAGCAGCGAGACCATGGGCAGGAGCCAGCGGTGGCTGTAGCCGCGGCAGAACTGGTAGCCGAGGCTGACCACGAGGAGCCCGAAGAAGGTGACCGGACCGACGAGCGCCGTGGAGACGGCCACGAGCAGCGAGCACACCACCAGGACGCCCATCACGGTGCGGCGGTGGTCCACGCCGACGTTGATGGCCAGGTCCCGGCCCAGCGCCAGGACATCCAGTTTGTGCCGCTGCTGCCAGGCGAAGAGGCCGCCCGCCGCCACGACCACGGCTGAGATGCCCAGGATGGCGGGATCCACCGAGTTGAAACTCGCGAAGAACAGGTCCTGCAGGATGATGAATTCGCTCGGTTCCATGAGGCGCTGCAGCAGCGACGAAAGGCCCCGGAACAGGGTGCCCAGCACGATTCCCACCAGCAGCAGCAAATGCAGCGAGCGGGTGGCGCCGGTGAACATCCACCGGTAGAGCAGGGCGCTGAATCCAACCATCAGGGCCACCTCGCCACCGAACCGCACCAGGGGCGGTGCGGTCACCAGGGCCGTGGCGCCGAGCGAGAAGGTCAGGCCGGTCTGGATCAGGATGTACAGCGCGTCGAAGCCCATGATCGACGGCGTCAGGATGCGGTTGGAGGTGACGGTCTGGAACAGCAGGGTGGAGACCCCCACGGCCACCGCCACCACCACCATCGCACCGACCTTGATGCCCCGCCGGGACAGCACGTACCCCACGTTCCCCTTGAGGTCGATGAACAGGAAGATCGCCACCGCGGCCAGGGCCGCTGCGGCGAGGACCATCAGGACGGCCGACGGCGGGCGGCGGCGCGCGCCGAGCCGCCGCACCGCCGGGGCGGGGGCCGGTGCGGCCGGACCGGTGAGCGTGGTGCTAGGCATTGCGTTTCCTCAACAGCAGGACCAGGAACAGGACGGCGCCGATGACGGACATGACCATCCCCACCGGGACCTCATACGGGTAGCGGATGGTGCGGCCGATGATGTCGCAGATCAGCACGAAGCCCGCGCCGAAGACGGCCGTCCACGGCACGGCACGCCGCAGGTTGTCGCCGAAGATCAGCGACACGATGTTCGGCACCACCAGGCCCAGGAAGGGAACAGCGCCCACGGAGGTGACCACCACGGCCGAGATCAGCGAGACGATGACCAGGCCCAGCCGCAGGGTGCGGGCGTAGTTGAGACCCAGGTTCGTGGTGAAGTCCTGGCCCATCCCGGCCACCGTGAAGCGGTCGGCGGCGATGAACCCGATCAGGGTCAGCAGCGCGACAATCCAGAGCAGTTCGTACCGGCCGCGCAGCACCCCGGAGAAGTCGCCCAGCATCCAGTTGCTGAGGGTCTGCAGGAGGTCGAAGCGGTAGGCAAAAAAGGTGGTGACCGACGCGATGACGCCGCCAAGCATGATCCCCACGAGCGGAATCAACAGGGTGTTGCGGGTGGGGAGCTTCCGCAGAATGGCCAGGAAAAGTGCCGTTCCCAGCACCGCGAAGATACTCGCGACCCCCATTTTGGCCAACAGCGGCGCGCCCGGAGCCAGGACCGTGACCACCAGGATGCCCAGGGTTGCCGATTCCGTGGTGCCGACGGTGGACGGCTCCACGAAGCGGTTGCGGGCCATGAGCTGCATGATCAGCCCCGCGACCGCCACCGCCATGCCGGCCAGGACCACGGCCACGGTGCGGGGCACCCGCGAGATCCAGAAGATGTCCCAGGCGGCCGGGTCATTGCCCAGGAGGCGGGGGAGCGAGATGTCGCTGACGCCGACGAACATGCTGGCAACGGCGAGGACGAGTACGACGACGGCGCCCGCGGCCAGTGCGGCGGATTCGCCGGCGCGGCCGCGGGTCCGGGGTGCCCGGGGTTCCGGAGTGCGCGTCGTGAGGGCGCGGGTGCGCGCCGTCGTCGTCGTCATGGTTTATCCCGGAGTCAGGCGACGGAGCCGGCGACGGCGTCGATCATGGCCTGGACGTTGTTCAGCCCGTAGCCGACGAGGTACCAGCCGGCCGGGTCGAGGTTGACGACCTTGCCGTTCTGCCCGGCATTGGTGGACTTGACCAGGTCGTTGTCCAGGACAGCGTTGGAGGCCGTGGCGTCGGATCCCGTCGCGCTGTCGCGGTTGACGACATACAGGATGTCAGGGTTGGTTTCCTTGATGAATTCGAAGGAGACGGCTTCGCCGTGGGCGGCGTCCGCAGTGATGTCGGCGGCGGTCTTGACGCCGAGGACGTCGTGGATGATGCCGAAGCGGGAACCCGCACCGTAGGCGGTCACCTCGCCGCCGGAGGTCAGCACAATCAGGCCCGTCCCGGCGCCCGCAGCCTGAGCCTGGGTGTGGCTGATCTTCGATTCGATGGCGGCGAGCTTTTCGGTGACCTGCGTTTCCTTGCCGAAGATTTTGCCGAGTGTGGCTGTCTGGGTCTTGAAGCTCTCCATCGGCTTGGCCGCGTCCAGCGTCAGGTCGATGGTCGGGGCGATCTTGCTTAGTTCCTCATAGGCTCCGGCGGTGCGGCCGGAGATGATGATGAGGTCCGGGGCGCCCGCGCTGATGGCCTCAAAGTCGGGCTCCTTCATCGAACCGATCTTGGTGAAGCGCTCCCCGGAGTACTTCTTCAATGCCGCCGGGTAGGTGGCCTTCGGGACGCCGTCCGGCTCGACGCCCAGCGCGTCCATGGTGTCCAGCACACCGAGATCGAAGGTGAAGACCGACTCAGGGTTGACCGGAACCCCGGAGGTGGTCCCCTGCGCGTGGTCCACGGTGATCGTGGCGGGCTTCTCAGCCGCCGTCCCGACTGTGGCGGCCTGGCCACAACCGGTGAGGGCAAACAGGAGGGCTGCCGTGAGTGCTCCGAGGCCTGGCTTGCGTCTGATATTCACTTCTGGTCTCCGCACTGCTAATACATCACAAAAATGTTGTCTAATAGGTCAAGGATGACTATATAGGTAAGCCTTGCCTAATTTCTAACTGTGAAGTTGCCCGGGGTCAGCGCTGCTTGTTGGGGCCGGGTGGCGTGCGCCGCGGGTAGATCGGCCCTACCGGCCACCCGGAAGCCGGGCCGATAATCGGGGTATCCACCCCTTGCAGACTATGGAGGCGATCGACGTGTCGGTTTATACGCTGGGAATCTGGTTGGTACACCCGGGCCGCGAGAATGACTTCGTGCAGGCCTGGCGGGATCTGGCCCGGAAGACCCAGGAGGACTTCCCGCACGCGAAGGCCGTGCTGATGCATGACCGTGACGTCCGGAACCGGTTCATCAGCACCGGCCCGTGGGAATCCCTGGAACAGGTTGAGCAGTGGCGGGCGTCCGAGATGTTCAAGCAGAGCATGGAGGGCCTGCGCGAGATGCTGGAGCATTTTGAGGCGCGCACCCTGGACGAGGCCGCCAGTATTGGCGGGGATACGCCCTAGCCGCCCGCATGCAGGCGGCCAGGGCCGTGCGCGCAAGGAGGTACTGGCCACACGAAGAGAGGGGATGCCCGCCGTGGCGGGCATCCCCTCTGACGGGCCTTCCTAACCGCCGAACGCGGTGAGGTGATGCTGTGATGCCTCCAGGAGGCGGGTATAGACGGCCTTGGCATCGGGTGCCGTGGTGGCGCCTTCGGCCGCGGCGGTCAGGCCCTCGATGTCGGTCTTCTCGACGGTTCGCCCCGCAGCGAGTGCGCCTTCCTGGCTGGCCTGGCCCTGGGCGAGCAGCTCATCGTAGAGCTTCTGCAGGCTGTCGTCCGAGAACACACCTGCCGTGTGGTCGACGGTGGGATCGGTGACGCCGTAGCGTTCCATCAGGTTCCGGACGGCCTCGAGGTGCTTGGACTCTGAGTCGGCGATCCGGCTGAACACCGGAGTGTCGTACAGGCCGGCGAAGGCGGTGTACAGGTCATGTGCCACCAGTTCCTCTTCGGCCATAAACGCAAGTTCTGCCTTCTGCTCCGCCGTCATGGTGCCGGTGGCAGCGCTCCCGGAATTCAGACCCGAGCCTGAGCCGTGCCCGGAGCCCTGTCCTGAGCCCTGACCGCCGGCCTTGCCGTGGCCTTGGGACTTGGCGCCGGTGTGGCTACCGGCATTCTCGCTTGCGCCCCGGGCGTGGCCGTCCGCGGACTGCGTCTGCCCGCTTTGCTGGTGGTGGCCGTTCTGGCCGCCTGGGCCGTTCTGCGCGGCAGCGGCCATGCTGGGCCCTGCAATGAGGGCGGTAATGACGGTCCCGCCGGCGATTGCAGTGGCAATCATGGTCTTCTTTCGCATGGTGTGCTCCTCGTTCGGGTGCCGGAAAATCAGCTTGTAGAAACAGCATGCCGGCGGCGTGTGCAGTGCTGCTGGCGACCGTGTGCAGATTGTGTGGAGATTCGTTCCTCCGAGCCGCATGGCGCAAAAGCTGGCATTAGTGTTAGCCCCATGCCCACCGTGCTGGTCGTCGAGGACGAAAAAGACATCCGTGAAGTGCTGCGCCGTTACTTGGAACGGGCGGGGTTCTCGGTCCTGACCACTCCCTCGGGAGCCGAGGCCTTGCGGCTTCTGCCGTCCGCGGACCTGGTGGTGCTGGATCTCGGGCTGCCCGACGTCGACGGCACCGACATCCTCCGCGAGATCCACGCGCTCGGAAGCCTTCCGGTGATAGTACTGACGGCCCGCAGCAGCACCGAGGACCGGATCCGGGGCCTCGAACTGGGAGCCGATGACTATGTGACCAAGCCTTTCAGCCCGCATGAACTGGTTTTGCGGGTACGCGCGGTCCTGCACCGCTTCGGCGGTGTCCCTGCAGCGGACGCGGCGGCAAGCTACGGTGACGGCCGGCTGCGGATCGACGCGGGCCTGCACAAGGCATGGCTTGATGGAAACCTGCTGGATTTGACCCCCACAGAGTGGGACCTGCTGGACGCAGTGGCGGCATCGCCGGGACGGGTCTACTCGCGGTACGAGCTGGTGAACCGCGTCCGCGGCTATGAATACGCCGGTTACGAGCGCACCATCGACTCCCACATCAAGAACCTCCGCCGGAAGCTCGGACCCGGAGCCTCAGCCGTCGTGGAAACGGTAACCGGGGTGGGTTACCGGCTGGGCCTGCGCCGGGACGACCGCCCATGAGGCGCGCGGGGAAGGGCCTCGGACAACTCGGGAAGCGGCTCCTGCTCGCATTTGTGCTGGTGGCCGTATCGTCGGTCCTGGTGCTGGTCGCAGCCGCCCTGATCGGGGTGGACCGTGGCGTTCACGCCGCGCAGCAGGCGGACCGCGAACAGCTGGCCCTGGCGGCCGCTGCTGCCGCCGCGGACGCCTATCAGCAGGCTGGCGGCTGGGACGGCGCCGAGCTGAGCCGTTCCCTGGCCATCGGTGACGCCGCATCGGCCCGCCTGAGTATCGTCGACACCGACGGCACAGTGCTGGCCGGCTCCGGCCCCGGCTCCGGCAACCCGGCCCGCGGCAACGCCGGCCAGGCAGATTCCGGCGGCCAGGGGGCGGTGACCGCCGATGTCATTGTCGACGGCACCCGAGTCGGGACCGTGCGGGTCAATCTCGGAGGAAACAGTGGAACGAGGATCCTCGACGTTGCCTGGATGTGGATCGCCGTCGCCGCACTGGTGGCCCTGACTGTGGCCATCGCCGCGAGCTGGTTCGTCACCCGGAGGCTTGTCCGGCCGATCCGCAGCATGACGGAGGCGGCGCGTTCCTTCGGCGCGGGCGACCGGAAGGTCCGCACGGCCGGGGATGCGCCGGGGGAACTCGGTGACCTCGCCCACGCTTTCAATGACATGGCCGATGCGGTTGTCCGGTCCGATACGGAACGGCGCAACCTCACCGCGGATGTGGCCCACGAGTTGCGCACGCCGCTCGCGGCCCTGCAGGCCGGTCTCGAGGAACTGCGCGACGGGCTCATTGAACCGACGCCGGCCGGCCTGGCCGGTCTGCACGACCAGTCGCTCAGGCTTGGCCGGGTTGTGGCCGACCTCGCCGAGCTCTCAGCAGTCGAAACGGCGGCGCTGTCCCTGGACCTGGCACCCGTGGACCTGGCCGCGCTCGCTGCCGATGCGCTGTCCCGCGCTGAACCCCAGTTGCGGGCGGCGGGTCTGGCGACGGAGCTCGAAAGCGTCGGCCCCGTGTGGGTAAGGGCCGACGCCGACCGCCTGCACCAGGCGGTCGGCAACCTGCTGGCGAACACCGCGCGGTACTGTCGAAAGGGCGACAAGGTAACCCTGAGGGCGCTGACCGACGGCGACGACGCCGTGCTCACCGTCGCCGACACCGGCCCGGGAATCCCCGCCGAAGAACTGCCCCATATCTTTGACCGGCTCTGGCGGGGGAGGGCTGCGGAACACATTGCCGGCTCCGGAATCGGGCTGGCCCTGGTCCGCGAAATCGTGACCAGCCATGGCGGAACCGTCCGGGCCGCGTCCGCACCGGGGGAGGGGACTTCTATTTCCCTGCGGCTGCACCGGCTCCCGTGAGCTGAAGGACAAACGCCCTCCATCGAGCCGACGCGGGGTCACGTCGCGCCCCTCCGGCGCGGTGGGATGGGCGCGAAATGACCCCGCGTTGCTGTCTATCAGGCGAACAGGCCTTCGCCGATGAACCCGCCCTCACGGCACCCCGGCGGGATGGCGAACACGGCCGAGCCGATCGGCGTCGTCCACTGATTGAGCATGTCCATTTCATCGAGCCGGCGCTGGATGGGCGTGAACTGCTTGTCGACGTCGGCCTGGTAGGACACGAAGATCAGCCCCGAGTCCGAGACCCCTCCGGCGCCGGGGGCGGCATCGTAGTTGTAGGCCCGCCGGAAGATCCGCTGGGAACTGTCCTCGGGCCGGGCCCGGCGCAGGTGCGAGACGTCCGAGATCACCGGGAACCCGAGCTTGGAGACGGCCGCGAAATCCGGCTCGTCGTGCTCCTGCGCCCCGGTCAGCGGTGCGCCGTTGGACATCCGGCGGCCCACGGATTCCTCCCGGCCCACCCGGTCCACTTCGTCCCATTTGTCCAGATTCATCGCGATCCGGCGGATGACCACCGACGTGCCGTTGTCCGTCCACGCTGGAATGTCCCCGCCGCCCCAGACCACGCGTTCAGAGTCCGTGCTGTCCGGCGCAGGGTTCGAGGTCCCGTCCACCTGGCCAAAGAGGTTCCGCATGGTGGTCCCGGGCTTCTCGCTGCCATACGAACGCCGGAAACCGGTCTGCACCCAGCGGACGGTCGCGAAGCTCCGGCTGTCCTTAAGGAGCATCCGCTGGGCATGCGCAACGGTCAGCGGATCATCCGAGCAGATCTGCAGCAGCAGGTCACCGTCGGAGAACCCGGGCTGCAGCCGGTCGATGCTGAAGACCGGCAGCGGTTTCAACCAGCCCGGCGCGCGGGCGGGGTCCACCGCGGCAACCAGCCCGGGCCCGAAACCGAACGTGACGGTCAGCCGGGCCGGCACCTGGGCGAGCTCGCCTTCGGTGTCGGCCAGTGCCGGGTTACCCGCGGAGAGGTTCGCGGCGTCGTCGCTGAGGAGCCGCAGCAACGCCCTGACCCCGGCGCGCGTCGTTCCCGGCTTCAGATCCAGCGCGACGAAAACGCCGTGGGCCTGCGCCGCCGTGGCAATCCCCGCCTGGCGGTCGCCGTAAAAGGGGACGACTCCGCCGCCGTGCGCGCTCTCCGCGGGCTCGGCCGGTGCAGACTGCGCGGCTTCCTGGGCGCCCGCCCCGGCGAGGTGGGCGCCGGCCGCGGCCAGCGCCCCGAGCCCTGCGGCGGCGCCGCCGAAGAGCAGCCCGCGCCGCGGCAGTTTCCTCGGGGCGCCGGGCCCGTCACTGCCCGCGGTTGGTTCCGCGGGCTGCTGGTCCCCGGCCGTCACTTGGAGGTCGGCGTCGGTGCGGAACTGGTGGCGCTGCCGGTGGTGCCGGAGGGCTGGCCATGGGACATGCCGGCGTCCCCTTCTTCGACATAGTCCTCGTTGGCGCCGCTGAAGTCCTTCGCCACGGCGGTGAATTCGAAGGTTCCGCCGCCCGCCAGCGCCAGCGTGAACGTCAGCTCAGTGCCGGCAGTGACGGGCTCGGCCAGACCCATCAGCATGAGGTGGCTGGCGCCCGGCTCCAAGGTCAGTTCGCCGCCGGCCGGGATGACAAAGCCGCCCTCTTTTTCCTGCATCTGCATGGCGCCGGTGGATCCCGCGACGGTTTCGTGCAGTTCGACCATCCGGGCCGCGGGGGTCGAGGCGCCGGTCACGGTGATGTCCGCGTCGGAGGTGTTCTTGATGACGCCGAATCCGCCGGTCATGCCGGATGGCGCGGCTTTGACCCATGGCTGGCTGACCGCCAGCGCGGCGGAGGCGCTGGTCGGGGTGGCGACGGCCGCAGATGTGGGCGATGCCGGCGTCGAGGCTGAGGGGGCGCAGCCGGTGAGTGCCAGGGCTGCGGCGGCGAGAACGGAAAGGGCGGGGTAAACGAGTTTCTTGGACATGGTGGTGCTCCTGAATCGTGGCAGGCGGC
Source organism: Arthrobacter sp. (assembly GCA_035467435.1). GTDB lineage: Bacteria > Actinomycetota > Actinomycetes > Actinomycetales > Micrococcaceae > Arthrobacter. The sequence continues at coordinate 8,704 of DATITT010000487.1, forward strand.
CTCAGCGGGCCGGCCTGGAAAGTGTTATTCGCTGGGGGACTGTGTGTTGCGTTTGATGCGCCGGAGGCCTGCAAAAACCAGATAGATGCCGAGACCTGCGGCCGCCCCAATTCCGGCGGCCGGCAGCCAGCCGGGCACACCGGCACCGTCCCCGGCTCCGGTGGCGGCAGCCGCGCTTGTTTCAACGCTGGCCGTGGGGTTGGCGGAGGCTGCGGGCGCAGCGGCGGCAGGATTGCCGACATTGAACCGGTAGCCGCCACTGATCGGGTGACCATCCGCGGAGACCACCCGCCAGCTGACCTGGTAGCCGCCGTCGGGAAGTTCCGGAAGCGCCTGGGTCAGCGTTTCCCGGTTGAGTTCCGCGGCGCCGCCGACCCAGTTCTTGGCGTTGTCATCGACGACACGGACCTCGTGCCCGAGCGTGAGCAGGGGCGAAGTGAAGGTCAGGGTGATGCTGGCCGGTGTCTTGTCCAGGCGCTCATCGGGCGCCGGGCTGGACGAAATCAGCTGGTCGTGGGCGAAGGCCGCCGGTGCTGCTGGGAGGCTGGCGCCTACGCAGAGCAGGAGGGCGGCGAGCAGGGTTGCTCCCCAACCAGGATTCCGCCATGTTCTCAAGGGTTTTCTTGTCATGGCTGCTTCCCGCCCCGGCGCTGTCTTGGCAGCGCGGCGGGGCTTTTCGGGTGAAAGGCGACAGGCGCCTAGGACTCGAGCGGAAGCAGGGGAGGCCCGCGGTAGCGCATCACCAGCAGGGGCGCGCCGAGGTTGCGCAGCGGCATGACGGGCCGGTTGGCGGGCAGGGCGGCCGGGGCCGGACGCACCGGCAAGGGCAGCAGAAGCGGGAGGAAAGCCGTCACGCCCAGGCGCATGGCTCGAACCAGCCGGACGACGGCGACCTCGCCGCGGCGCAGGATGGCCACGGTCAGGATGGCGGCAACGGCGTGGCCCAGCCACATCAGTGGCGAGGCGTGGTCCACCGCGGAGGAGAGGATCGTGGCCGCGGGTTCCAGCGCGGACGAGTGGGCCAGGTGGCCGCCGGCCGGAGCGCTGGACCCATGGGGAGCCGCTGCTCCGCTGAACAGCCAGTGGAAAAGTCCCTGGCTCAGTGCCACGCCGACGGAGAGCCGCCACAGGGACAGCCCCCGGCCCGTGAGGGCGGTGCAGACCAGGCCGGACAGTGCCAGCGCCAGCAGGAGGAGGGGGAATTCGGGGGCGTTGCCTCCAGCCAGGAAGTGCGAACCGCCGGCGATGGAGGTCGCGACGACGGCGCCGATCCAGCCGCGTACAAGGCGCAGGCCGCGTGCCGTCATTTTTCCTCCTCGCTCACGGGTAATTCTACAGGCTGTCGAAGATGCCTTGCAGCCTCGTGGGGTACAGGGACGCCACAGCCAGCGCAGGGAACCTTGGGCGCGTTGGGGATGGACCCGTCGGCGCCAAGTGGTGAAACAAACGATGGACGCCAGTATCTCACATACCCTTGGGGGTATAGAAGTCGCCGGAGTGGAATCAGATGCGAGCAGGGGCATCCGGCTCGGATGCCAGGCGTGTGTGATGCAGTAACGTCGTAATGCCAGCAGCTTAGTGGAGTAGATCGGTCGGGAGCGATGTGAAGGATCACCGGGGGCCAGCGTCCGCGTCAGGCGCGGAGGGTGCTGTTGAGCGGGCCAAGGGCAGCCCGCTCTGGAAAACCGTCAGCGCCGAGCTCCTGCAGGAAGTCCTCGCCGGCGAGTTTTCGGCCGGTTTCCCCGGGGAACTGGAACTGGCCCAGCGCTATGGAGTGAGCCGGGGCACGATCCGCGCCGCCCTGAAACCCTTGCGCGATGCCGGGCACATCACCGCGCACCCCGGGAAGAAACCTACGGTGGTCGCCGGAAGAAGCACGGCGTATGGGCCGATCTATAGTGTCCTGGCGTCCATCCGGGAGTCCGGGATGAAACACCGCAGTGTGGTCCTGGAGCAGCACCTGGTGGTCAACCCGGAGGTGGCGGCAAGGCTTTCCCTGCCTCCGGACGCGGAGCTCTTCCACCTCTCGAGGGTCCGGCTCGCCGACGGTGAGCCGATTGGTCTGGACCAGGTCTGGCTCCCGGCATCGACCGCCGAGAAGCTGCTGGAGGCGGACTTCCGTGATGCGTCCCTTTACGGGGAACTCGACCGGCGCTGCGGCGTCGTGCTTGACGGCGGTACGGAGCAGCTCACTGCCGTGCTCGCCACCCCCGCACACGCGGCCCTGCTCGGGTGTCCGGAGGGCTCCCCGCTGTTGCTGATCGAGCGGACCGGCTGCCACCGGGCGCGCGACCTCGAATTCCGGCGGAGCTATGTCCTGGGCGACCGGGTGGCGTTTGCCACCGCCTTCGGCTGCAAGGCCACTCCGCCCCGTCGGGACTAAGGGGCCGCCGGCACGCGGGGCACCGGGCAGCGATCCTCAGAGGTTGCCCGCTTCGCGAATGCCCACAGCAGCAGGGCGATGGAGAGGGCCGCCAGCAGGGGCTGGATCGGTTCGAAGTACTGCATGGCGCCGGAGGTGCCGAGGGCCAGCAGAACGAGCTTGTTGCAGACCGGGCAGCCCACGGCAAAAAAGGAAACGATGGTGCCGGCAGCCCCGAAGCGGCCCTTGCTGTCTCCGCCGCCGTCGGCTTCTCCGCCGTCGGATTCTCGGCCGTCAGCCCCGCCGGCGGCCGCGGATTCACGGGACACATAGGTGGCCAGCAGCAATCCGGTGAGGACGGCCGTGATGCCGAGCACCGGGAAGGACCACCAGGTCGGCGGGACCTCACGGCTGAAAAGCGGCGTGTCGATCAGGTCCGTGGGCACGGCCACCACGAGGTAGGTGAGGGCTGCGGCGGCAGCCGCGGCCAGCCAGCGCCGCGCCGGCCACAGCGCCAAGGCGGGTATCAAGGTGTCGTATTTACTGCGGATCATCGGGCATCCCTGTCTTGGGCCGGCCCGGGCCAACGGTACTGGCGGTCCGGTTGGTCGAGGTCTCCGGCGCACTCTGTGGGTCGACGGCTCCGGGGGTGTTTCGGGGGGTCATGGGTCGCTCGTTTCGCCGGCTCTTGAAATACAGTGCCACGCCGATGGCGAGAACGAGGGTTGCGGCCCCGGCGACCACGAGGTCGGGGATGCCGGCGGCAGCCTCGGTGGCAGCAGATTCTGCCCGGAACTGGTCCTGAACCGTCAGCACGCCGCCCAGCCCTGCAGTCCCGTCGCTGACCAGCAGGAGCACGCCGATGCCGACGGAAATGAGACCGGAAATGATCATCAGCCAGGAGTTGGACCACGTCCCGATGGTGAACGGACGCGGCCGCAACCAGCGGCGGCCGGAGATGCCCAGCCGGTCCCACACGAGGGCCAGGACAAAGAGCGGCAAAGCCATTCCGAGCGCGAAGACTGCCAGCAGCGCGCCACCGTAGGCGGCGTTGCTGCCCACTGCCGCCACGGTCAGAATGGAGCCCAGGATGGGCCCGGTGCAGACCCCGGCGACGCCGTAGACGGTTCCCAAGGCGAAGACGGACAGCCGGGACGACCCGGTGCCAGCAGTCGGCGTGAGCCCGGAGGGCAGCCGGATCGCGGCGATCTGGGCGGCGCCCAGGAGGATCACCAGGGCCGCTGAAACGCTGATCAGGACCGGCCGGTGCTGCGTGACGAGGGAGCCGAGTACCCCGGCAAAGATGCCCAGCGGCACCAGCGTGCTCAGCAGGCCCAGGTAGAACAGCCCCGTCCGTGCCACCAGACGGGTCTTGGTGGAGAAGGCGTAGGCAAAGAAGGCCGGCAACAAGAGGGCCGAGCAGGGGCTCAGCAGGGTAAGGACACCGCCCAGGAACGCGCCGGCGTAGCCGATGTCCATCAGTTGCCCTTCGCCGATTTCAGTGCAGCTTCGATGGCTTTCTCGAAGCTGGCCACCGGCTGGGCACCAACGAGCGGGGTGTCGTTGACCAGGAAGGTGGGGGTGCCGGTGGCGCCCAGGGCCGCGGCCTCCTGGGCATCCTTCGACACCGCGGCTTTGAGTTCGGCGGAGTCCAGATCCGCTTCGAACTTCTTCAAGTCAGGGACTCCGGCGTCGCCGGCAAGCTGGATCAGCCGCTCCCGGGGCAGTTCGGCGTGACCGCGTTCCGGCGCGATGGCGAAGACGGCCTGGTTGAATTCCCAGAATCGTCCCTGCTCGCCGGCCGCACGTCCGGCGACGGCGGCAGCGGATGATTCCGCCCCAAAGACCGGCAGATCACGCCACTCCACTCTCAGGTCGCCACTGTCGACGTATTTCGCCACCAGCGGGGGAAGGGTGTCTTGGGAAAACAGCGCGCAGAAAGGGCAGCGG
>DATITT010000488.1:0-5833 GCA_035467435.1 Arthrobacter sp.
GAGGATCTGCTGGTGCCGCTGCACGGCGCGCACCAGGCAGAGAACGCCGCCGTCGCGATCGCCGCGCTGGAGGCCTTCTTCGGCGCTGAGAAGGCGCTCGACGCGGGGCTCGTGCAGGAGGCCTTCGCCTCCGTCACCTCGCCCGGCCGCCTGGAGGTGGTGCGCACCGCCCCGACGATCATTGTGGACGCCGCGCACAACCCCGACGGCATCCGGGTCTCCGCCGAGGCCATTCACGAGGCCTTCAGCTTCACCAAGGTCGTAGTGGTGGTCGGGGTCCTGCGGGAAAAGGACGCCGAGGAAATCCTCCGGCAGCTCAAGGAATCCCTCGGGGACCTGGCCGCCGAGTACTGCTTCACGCAGTCGAACTCGCCCCGCGCCGTGCCGGCCGAGGATCTGGCGGAACTCGCGCTGGAGCTCGGGTTCGGCGAGGACAACATCCACGTGGCCGAAAAGCTCGACGACGCCCTCGAATGGGCTGTGGAACGGGCCGAAGCCAACGATGACCTCGCCGGCGGCGTCCTCGTCACCGGGTCCGTCACGCTCGTTGCGGAAGCCCGGATCCTGCTCGGAAAGGCGGATGCCTAGACCATGGCGAAACTTACCAAAGCCCAGCGCGAATGGCGCCCGGGCATGCCCAAGAAGCGCCGCTCCACCAAGGTCATGTTCGCCTCGACGGTGCTGCTGCTGGAGTCCTTCGTGGTGCTCTTCGGCACCCTCACGGTCTTCGGTCTGCGGCGGGACGAATTCCCGCCGGTCCTGATCTTCTCGGTCGGGATCACGCTGAGCCTCGTGTACGCCTTCACCTGCGCGTTTCTGACCAGGCCGTGGGGAGTGGCCCTGGGCTGGATCCTGCAGGTCGTGTTGATCCTGGCCGGCATCCTGGAGCCAGCCATGTTCCTGGTCGGCGGCCTCTTCGCGGTGGCCTGGTGGTACGGCATCCGCACCGGCATCCGGATCGACAGGGAGACCGCCCAGCGGGAACGCGAACAGGCCGCCTGGGATGCAGCCCACCCCGAAGGTCAAAGCAACTAGACTTATTTCCGAATCCCACCCCCGACACATTGGAGCAACTGTGAGCCTTGAGCGCACTCTCGTCCTGATCAAGCCCGACGGCGTCACCCGCAACCTGACCGGCAGCATCGTCGCCCGCATCGAGGCCAAGGGCTACACCCTGGCCGAGCTCAAGAAGGTCGAGGCGAGCCGGGAACTGCTGGAGCAGCACTACGAGGAGCATGTGGGCAAGCCGTTCTACGAGCCGCTCGTCGAGTTCATGCTCAGCGGACCGGTCGTCGTGGCGATCTTTGAGGGCCACCGCGTGATCGAGGGCTTCCGCTCGCTCGCCGGCACCACGGACCCGACGACGGCGGCTCCCGGGACCATCCGCGGCGACTTCGGCCGCGACTGGGGCCTGAAGGTGCAGCAGAACCTGGTCCACGGCTCGGATTCCGTGGAGTCCGCGGAGCGCGAGATCAAGATCTGGTTCCAGGGCTAGCATCCACCCTGCCGGGGTGACAGTGAAGGCCAATGTTCGACTCGAACATTGGCCTTCACTGTCACCTCTCAGTGGTTAACCCCTCAGTGGCTCACCGGGGTTCATTGCCTAGTAGCCGGAGGTCCCGATGAAGACCTGGATAAAGGCGAAGAAAATGCTGGCGATCACGGCCACGTAAAGCAGCGCCGTGATGATCCAGCCCGAGTCGCCCAGGATCCTGGTGGCGCCCGCGGGCAGGCGGATGGCGCCGTGGGTCACGTTGCGGACGGTGACCCAGACGAACAGGGGAATCATCGCAGCCCAGACGACCATGCAGAACGGGCACAGGATGTGGATGGAGTACAGCGCCTGCGACCAGAGCCACACCACGAAGGCGAAGCCCAGGGTCACGCCGGCCTGCAGGCCCAGCCAGTACCAGCGGGCAAACGTGGCTCCCGCGAGCATGCCCATGGCCGTGGTGATGATGACCGCGAACGCCACGATCCCCATGAACATGTTGGGGAAGCCGAACACCGAACCCTGCCAGGTCTGCATGACCTGCCCGCAGGAGATCCAGGGGTTCACATCGCACACTGTCACATGGTTGGGATCCTTGAGGACCTCGAGCTTTTCCAGCACCAGGGCCCCGGAGCCCAGCCAGCCCACGACGCCGGTAATCAGCAGGAGCCATGCGAACGGGCGGTCGCGGGTCATCGGAGGCAGTTGATGTTCCGCAACCGACGTGCTGGAGCCCTGCTGCTGGGCGGCTGCCTCGCCGGTGGCGCTGGAGATGGTGGGCATGGAATGAAAGTCCTTTGGGTCGGGTGCTTCTAGGCCGATTCTATCGCCGGAGGCTGGACGAAGTCAGGGAAGCGCCGAGCCGTCCCCAGCGATTCGGTCCGCGGTGCGGGCCGGAAGCCTCGCTTACGCCTGATTTGGCGGGTCCTGTGAGACAATGATCGTGGCTGGAACCCGATCCACATCCGGATTCCGGTCCGGCGACTTTGTTCCCAAGACCGCCAATGATGAGCAGGAAGCCACGGATCCTCTGATTCCGGCTGTCCCGCAATGCCATTGGACGGCACCTGGTTGTGACGCGTAGATCAACGGGTTTCAGAACAATTCCGTCGGCCTTCCAGGGTTGCCGCACCCCACTGCCGGTGCGAACCTGAGGGTATCCAATTGACTTCTGTCAATGCCTGCGGGTGTTGACAAATATTTGCCCCAACGGGTGCCGGATGTGGCGGCACGTCAGGGGCAGGAGTGTCGCCACATATGGATAATGACCAGGTTGTAACGGGTAACGACAACGCCCTTGGTGCCGAAGGGGCAGCAGAAGCCGCAGCAGTGGCAACGCCGCCGAAGCGGCCTGTCCGGACCCGGCGCAAGGCCCTTCCGAAGAAGGAATCCCCCGCGCCCTCAGCGGACACGGCAGCCGCAGCGGACACGGCAGTCCCCGCGGCAGACGCAGCCGACGCTGCAGTCCCCGCAGAGGTGACCGGCGCTGCAGTCCCCGCAGAGGTGACCGGCGCCGCCGAGGCTCCGGCCGCCGAAGCCAAGGCCAAAGCACCCGCCCGCCGCTCGCGCACCCGGAAGGTCGCCGAACCGGCCGAACCCCTCCCGGCCTTCGCTGATGACGCCGCAGCAGAGACCGCCGCGCCCCTGGCCGCTGACGCTCCGGCCGAGAAGCCGGTCCGGCGCCGCGCCAGCCGCGCCAAGGCCGCTGCCCCCGCCGCGGAGACCCCCACCGCCGAAAAAGCGAACGAGACCCCGGCTGCGGAAGAAACTGCCGTGACGCCGGAGGCAGCAGCCGCCGTGTCCGCCCCCGTCGAAGCAGCCGCCGCAGCCCCCGGCGCGGAAGCAGCAGAAACGCCTGCCCAGGCGCCCTCCGCCGCCGCCTCGCTCTTCCTGGAGCCGGGAGCGGTCAGCTCGATGATCTTCCAGGCACCGGACCTGGCCGCCGCCGTGCGGCCCGCCCCTGCGGCCGCCGCCGCGGCTGAAGCCGACGAGGAAGAGGGCGAGGAAGGTGAAGGCGAGGACGCCGGAAGCCGCCGTCGCCGCCGCAGCCGCGGACGCCGCGGACGCAGCAGCCGTGGCTCCGACAGCGAGCCCGGTGCCGAAAGCGAATCCGACGATGCCGGGGAAGAAGCGGAAGAGGACGCCGAGGACCAGCTCGAAGACGGCGTGACCTCGCGCCGCCGCCGTCGCCGCCGCCGTGGTGACCAGGACCTGGAACTGACCGGCGGGGACGACAACGATCCGCCCAACACGGTGACCCGCGTCCGTGCACCCCGTGCAGCCACCGAGGCGCCTGTCAACAACCGCGTCACGTCGCTCAAGGGCTCCACCCGGCTCGAGGCGAAGAAGCAGCGCCGCCGCGAATCCCGCGACACCGGCCGCCGCCGCACCGTCATCACCGAGGCCGAGTTCCTGGCCCGGCGCGAATCGGTCGACCGCCAGATGATCGTCCGGCAGCGCGACGACAGAATCCAGATCGGCGTCCTCGAGGACGGCGTCCTGGCCGAACACTTCGTGTCGAAGACACAGCAGGATTCCCTGATCGGCAACGTCTACCTGGGCAAGGTCCAGAATGTGCTGCCGTCCATGGAAGCAGCCTTCGTCGACATTGGACGCGGCCGCAACGCCGTGCTCTACGCCGGTGAAGTCAACTGGGAATCCGTCAACCTCGAGGGCAAGCAGCGCCGGATCGAGAACGCGCTGAAGTCCGGCGACTCCGTGCTGGTCCAGGTCACCAAGGACCCGGTCGGGCACAAGGGCGCCCGCCTCACGAGCCAGATCTCGCTGCCCGGCCGCTACCTCGTGTACGTTCCCGGCGGTTCCATGACCGGAATCTCCCGCAAGCTGCCCGACGTCGAACGCAACCGCCTGAAGCGGATCCTCAAGGACCGCCTGCCGGAAGATGCGGGCGTCATCGTCCGCACCGCCGCCGAAGGTGCGTCCGAGGAAGAGCTCACACACGACATCAACCGCCTCCGCGCCCAGTGGGAAGGCATCGAGGGACAGTCGACCTCGACCAAGATCCTCGCCCCCGAACTGCTGTACGGCGAACCCGACCTGACCATCAAGGTGGTCCGTGACGTCTTCAATGAGGACTTCTCCAAGCTGATCGTCTCCGGTGAGGAAGCCTGGGACACCATCGAGGCCTACGTCACCTACGTGGCCCCGGACCTGGTGGGCCGGCTGGAAATGTGGACCAAGGACACGGACATCTTCGCCGCGTGGCGCATCGACGAGCAGATCCACAAGGCCCTGGACCGCAAGTTCTTCCTGCCCTCCGGCGGCTCCCTGGTGATCGACCGCACCGAGGCCATGACCGTGGTGGACGTCAACACCGGCAAGTTCACCGGCAGCGGCGGCAACCTTGAGGAAACCGTCACCAAGAACAACCTGGAAGCAGCCGAGGAGGTCATCCGGCAGCTCCGGCTCCGCGACATCGGCGGCATCATCGTGATCGACTTCATCGACATGGTGCTCGAATCGAACCGCGACCTCGTCCTGCGCCGCATGGTGGAGTGCCTCGGCCGGGACCGGACCAAGCACCAGGTCGCCGAGGTGACCTCGCTGGGGCTCGTGCAGATGACCCGCAAGCGGATGGGCACCGGGCTGCTGGAAGTCTTCGGCGAACAGTGCGAGACCTGTGCCGGCCGCGGCATCGTCACCCATGACGAGCCCGTGGAGCACCGCCGCGCCAACGTGGTGGCGGCGGAGCACCACGTCCCGCGGACTGAGCACCAGCCGGCCGCACGGACGGAACGCAAGAGCCGCCGCCGCGGCAGGGGCCAGGGACCGGACGAGCAGTCCGCCCCGGCAGCAGTCCACGCCGAGCCCACCGAGGCCGAGCGCCACGCCTAGGCCGAGGCAACCCGCGCCGCGCTGGCGAACATCGCCGCAGCGGCGCACGCCGCCCACCTGCATGACGGGGAAGCAGCCACCGCTGCCGACGCCGGAACCCGGCAGGCCGCCATCGAGGCAGCCGTCGAGCTGGCCGCTGCGGAGGAAGCTGCCGGGCGTCCCGCCGCCGTGCTGACGTTCGGCGGCGAGAAGGTCGCGCTGCCGTTCGTGGAACACGGCGACGAGACGAATGCACCCGCACTGACCCTGGACCTCCTCGCCGAGGCATTCGCCCACCTGGGTGAAGCCGAGGCCGCGGCTCCGGCCGCGCAGGAACCCGCCGCACAGGAACCCGCTGTGCAGGAACCGGCTGCCCCGGCGCTGAATGCACCGGCAACGAAGGCTCCGGCGGCCCGGACCGCAACGGCCGCTCCGGCGCGCACGGGCGGAACCGGACCGGGACGCGCCCAGGCGCCGGGTTCCCAGACCGAGGCGGAAGCCGCGGCC
>DATITT010000489.1:0-6500 GCA_035467435.1 Arthrobacter sp.
TCGGCGTGCCGTCGTTGTAAGTCGCCTTCTCGTTCACCTTGATGGTGATGGTCTGCTTGCCGTCCTTGACGTCGCTCTTGACGTCTTCGCAGAAATCCTTGTTCGGCGTGGCGGTGCCGTCGAAGTCGAAGTTCCAGCAGCCCCAGGTGCCGGCCTGGTCGATCGGGCGGTGCAGGGCGGTGTTGTCCGCGCTGTTGCCGTTGTTGGAGAACCCGTTGAAGTCCGGCCCGATGTTGCCCAGCGGCAGGGTGACGGTGCCGCCCGGCTGCAGGTCCTTGGCTTCCTTCGCGTTGACGCTGACCAGCTTGGCCAGGTCACTTCCCGCGTCCTGGCCCTTGGCGGTCTCGGGACCCTGTGCAGCGCCGCCGCCACCGCCACCGGCGGTCAGCGTAAGCGCTGCAACGACGGCGGTAACGCCGCCGATCTTGGTCAGATTCTTCATGTTTTCCCCTTCATTCCTTTTGGTGCGAGTTGTGATGCGTGTGACTGGTAGGTCAGGTGGTTTCGTGGACAACGAGCATGTCCGCGTCCAGTTCGCCGTCGGGATAGAAACAGGCGAATTGCTGGTCTGTGGGGGCCGCGGGGGCGGCACGGCGGCCGGTGGCGGCTGGTTGCCCGGGGGCTCCGGCGCCGGCGGCCGCCAGGGAGTCCGGAACTGTCAATAGTCCGGGCTCCTGGGTCAGGCACTTCTCCTGCCTGGCCGGCGGCAGGGCCGCAAAGACCGGGCAGCGCGTGGCGAAGTTGCAGCCCGCCGGCGCCTCTAGCGGCGAGGGCAAATCGCCCTGCAGGATGATGCGTGCGCGCGTGCGCTCCAGGACCGGGTCAGGGACCGGAATCGCGGAGAGCAGGGCCCGGGTGTAGGGGTGGCGCGGATTGTCGAAGACGCTATCGACGTCGCCGATCTCCACGATTTTTCCCAGGTACATCACGGCCACCCGGTTGGAGATGTGCCGCACCACGGACAGGTCGTGGGCCACCATCAGGTAGCTCAGCCCGAGCTCCGCGCGGAGCTGGTCCAGCAGGTTGATGACGCCGGCCTGGACGGATACGTCCAGGGCGGACACCGGCTCGTCCAGGACCACCAGTTTGGGGTTCACGGCGAGGGCGCGGGCAATGCCGATGCGCTGTCGCTGGCCGCCGGAGAACTGGTTGGGGAAGCGGTTGACGTGGTCCGCCTGGAGGCCCACGAGTTCCATCAGTTCCATGATCCGCTTCCGGATCTGGGGCTTGGCCATGCCCGCGTTCTCCAGCGGCTCGGACAGCACTTCAAAGACGGTGAAACGCGGGTCGAGGGCGCCGGTGGGGTCCTGGAACACCATCTGGAGTTCCTTGCGCATGGCGCTCTTGGTCTTCGCGTCGGAGGCTTCCTTGTTGCTGAGGCCGCCGATGACCACCTCACCGTCCTGGTCCTTGTGGAACTCCATGATTTCCAGCAGGGTGGTGGTTTTGCCGCAGCCGGACTCGCCGACGATCGAGAAGCACTCACCCTCGCGGATGTCGAAGCTCAGTCCGTCGACCGCCTTGACGGTGCCGATCCTGCGTTTGAGCAGGGCGCCCTTCATCAGCGGGAAGTGCTTCCTGACGTCCCTGAGCTCCAGCACGGTCCGGCGCTCTGCGCGCGGGATCGCGTCAAAGCGTGACACCGGAACGGCCGGGGCCTTGAAGATCTCGCGGACGTCCACTTCGAGGCCGAGGGAATCGGTCTTGATGCAGGCGGCCTGGTGCGGCAGGCCGCCGTCCGGGCTGTCCCCGGCGACGGGCCACAGCTCCGGCTCGCCCTGCAGGCAGGAGTCGCTGGCCAGGGGGCAGCGCGGCGCGAAGGAACAGCCCGTCGGCGGGTGGATGAGGTTCGGCGGGATGCCCTCGATCGGCACCAGCGATGACTTCTCGGCCACGTCAACGCGCGGCACCGCGCCGAGCAGGCCCATCGTGTAGGGCATCCGGGGGTTGTAGTAGATGTCGTCGACGCTGCCCGTCTCCACCGGCTTGCCGGCGTACATCACCATGATGTCGTCCGCCATGCCGGCGACGACCCCTAGGTCGTGGGTGATCATCACGACGGCGGCGCCGGTTTCCTCCTGCGCGGCGTGCAGCACCTCGAGGACCTGCGCCTGAATGGTGACGTCCAGCGCCGTCGTGGGCTCATCGGCGATCAGCACGCGAGGGTTGTTGGCGATCGCGATGGCGATCATGACGCGCTGGCGCATGCCGCCGGAGAACTCATGCGGGAAGGCCTTGAGCCTGTCCTTCGGGCTGGGGATGCCCACCATGCCGAGAAGCTCGACGGCTCGCGCCGCCTTGGCCTGCTTGCTCATGGTGGGATTGTGGACCGTGAGCGCCTCGACGATCTGGTCGCCGACCGTATAGACCGGGGTCAGTGAGGACAGCGGATCCTGGAAGACCATGGCGATGTCGTTGCCGCGGTACTGGCACATGGCCTTGTCGCTGAGTCCCAGCAGTTCCTTGCCCTGGAGGCGGACCGACCCGGTGATCTCCGCCGTCGGGGGCAGCAGGCCCAGGACGGCCAGGGATGTGACGGACTTTCCGGAGCCCGATTCTCCCACGATGCCCAGTGTTTTGCCCGCGCGGAGGTCGAAGTCGATGCCACGGACGGCGTGCACCACCCCGTTCTCCGTATTGAAGCGGACGTTCAGGTCCCGGACGGAGAGCACCGCATCCGCCGGGGCATCACTTGCGGCGTGCAGCCCGGCGACGTGGAGACGCTCGACGGCGGAGAGGTCGGCGGACTCGGTGCTGGCGGTCATTTCGTGGCTCATGTGGTCTTCTTCTGTACGGTCTTCGGTGTCTTGCCGGTCCTGCTGCTGCTCTTCCTGGCGCGGCCAACGGAGCTGGAACTGGGATCGAATGCGTCACGCAGACCGTCGTTCATCATGGCGAGCGAACCGGTCAGCAGGAACATGACGGTCAGCGGGACCCAGAACATCCACGGGAAGGTGGAGACCTGGGAGGTGGCCTGGCCGATCAGCACCCCCAGGCTGACGTCGGGGACCTTGATGCCGATCCCGATGAAGGAGAACGCCACCTCGGCGAGGATCGCGCCGGTGATGCCGCGGGTGATGTCCAGGACCAGCAGCGAGCCGATGTTCGGGACAAGGTGCCGCCAGACGATGCGCCGCGGCGGGATCCCCATGTACTGGGCCGCCTTGACGAAGTCGCGCGACATGAGGGACATCGAGAGCGAGCGGATGAGGCGGGCCGTGCCCATCCAGCTGAAGACCAGCAGCACGATGATCAGCAGAAGCCAGCTGGGCAGGGACTGCTGCAGGCCGTTGCCGCCGCCGCTCGTGGCCACGGCGACGACCAGCAGGGCCGGCATCATGATCAGGGCTTCGAGGACGAACAGCATGACCTTGTCCACCTTCCCGCCGAAGTAGGCCATGGTGCACCCGTACACGGCGGCAATCAGGACGGAGACCAGGCCAACGACGAGGCCGATCAGGATCGAGATCCTGGTGCCCTCCACGGTCAGGGCGTAGAGGTCGATCCCGGCCTGGGAGGTGCCCAGCAGGTGCTCGGCCGACGGCGGCATGCCGATGTTGAACGGATCGATCGTCTCCTTGTCCCAGCTGGTGAAGAAGCCGCCCACGAAGGAGAACAGGGCCAGGGCCAGGAAGATGACCAGGCCGACGACGGCGGTCTTGTTGCGCAGGAAGCGGCGGAGGATGATCGAGGACTTCGCGATGACGACGTCGTTGTTCTCGATTTTCGCCTCGCCGCCGACGGCGGCCGGGTCGATGGTGTTGAGGTTTGTCATGGTTACTGCACCCGCACTCTCGGGTCGACCAGCGTGGTGGCGAAGTCCGCGAGGATCGCGCCGATCGCGAAGATCACGGAGCCGTAGGCGAGGGTCGCCGTCGCGGCATTGACGTCCTGCAGGGCGATCGCGTCGATGCTCCAGGAGCCGACGCCGTGCCAGGCGAAGATCTTCTCGGCGAAGAAGCCGCCGGCGAATATGGCGGGGATGGTGAAGGCGATGCTTTGCGCCACGGGGATGAAGGACACCCGCAGCGCGTGCCGGCTGATGGCCTGGTTCCGGGTCAGTCCTTTGGCCCGCGCTGTCCGGACGAAGTCGGCGTTGACGTTGTCCAGGAGGTACTGGCGCTGGGCGATCTGGTAGGTTCCCCACCCCACAATCGTGATCGCGAAGGTCGGCACCGCGTAATGCGCCAGCATGTCCACGAACTGGACCCAGCCGCCGCCCTCCAGCCCTGGTGTGGAGATGCCGGTGACGAAGAAGATGCGTTCCCCGACCGACTCGTTGATGTTGATGGCACCGAGCTGCACCAGGAAGTAGGCGATCGGCGCGGGCACGATGTAGACGAGGTAGCTGTACGAGGTGATGACCCGGTCCGAGGCCTTGTACTGCCGCGCGGCCGTGTACACGCCCAGGGCGACGCCGATGATCAGGGTCAGGATGATGGAGGCCAGGAACAGCCGGGTCGAAATCCAGACCCGGTCCCCGAATTCGGCGTTGATGAACGCGCCGTTGGGGCTGCGTCCCCAGTCCCAGCGGGTGACGATCGCCGTGAGCCACTCAACGTAGCGCTCCCAGGGGCTGAGCTCCGGGTCCAGGCCCTTGAGCCGGAAAGAGTTGGCCACCTGCTCGGGGGTGGGCCGCGGGATCCGTTCCTGCTCCAGCAGTGCGGGCTGCAGGGTGTTCACGGCCAGGAAGTACCCGGCGGTGGTTGTCAGGAAGATCATGAAGACGTACGTGATGGCACGTTTGGCGAGGTATCGGAGCATCGGACGACTAGTTCTGGATCGTCGTTGTCTGTGCGGTCTCTGCCGCTGCCGGAACGGTGTTTTCAGCCTCGCCGCGCGGGGCATTCCTGACAAGATTCACAACTTGATCCTTCCGTAGTCCCCGTCCGGCAGGGGGTTACCGCTGCCGATCCGGGATCTTGGCCAGCGGGTATCTGGCCGCCCGCAGGCCTTTCGGCAAGTCCTTGTGGACTATGTTGCGGGTCACATTCCAGAGGAAACTATCACATGCAGACCGCCGCCGAATGCCCCCGGGCCCGGCGTACCGCGAGTCGCGTATCAGATCGTTATGAACAGTGGCGGGGAATTGATTTGACGCAGCCCGGCCGGGATGCGGGTCGGGTTAGGCCCCGCGCACGACGCGCGAGACGAGCTCGCGCCAGGACGCGGCGAGGCGCTCCGGGGCAATCTGGTGCACGCGGACGGCGTGCAGGATCCGTTCCGGTTCCAGGACGGCGCTCAGCGAGGTGGCCATCAGCCAGGGGTCGGCCGTCACGCCTGCTTCCCGCAACAGCATCTCCAGATGCCGGTGCCAGAGCACGGCTGCCGGCACGTCGAACCGGTTGTAGGCGGACACGTCCGCGGCCCGGGCCAGCTCGCCGAATTCAAGCACCCAGGCGATGCGCTCCTCGCCGAAGGCGATGAGCCTCTCCAGCGGCGGAGCCCCGGGGCCCAGTGGCGGCGGGCCGAACATGAATCGTCCCTGAAACCCGGCCTCGGCGTCGCTGAGCAGCGCCATCATCAGCCCCGCCCTGCTGCCGAACCGGCGGAACACCGTCCCTTTGCCCACCCCGGCCCGCTGCGCCAGCGTGCCCATGGTCAGGCCGTCCGCCCCGCATTCGTCGATGAGCTCTCGGGCAGCGCGGATCAGCAGCTCGCGGTTGCGGGCCGCGTCGCGTCGTTCAGGCGCCAGGCCCGGGCGGATTGGAATGAGGCTCACATCGCACAGTCTAGCGCCGGGGAATAGAAGTGGACCGCAGTCCGTTTTGATCAGTGAAGGCAGGCAAAGCCTCCATCATCAGCCAGCCGCAGCATCATCCGCGGCGCGACACCCAGGAGTTCACATGTCCCGGAACACCGTTCTCACCCTGGTCGGCAGCCTGCGCGCCGGCTCCACCAACCAGAAACTGGCTGAAGCCATTCAGCTAAACGCCCCCGAGCAGGTGGAGGTCCTCATCCACGACAGCCTCGGCAACATCCCGTTCTACAACGAGGACATCGACGTCGAAGGCCAGATTCCTGCGGCGGCAGCCGCCCTTCGTGCCGCCGCGAACGACGCCGACATTCTGCTTCTGGTCACTCCGGAGCACAACGGCACGGTCCCCGCCTCGCTCAAGAACGCCATCGACTGGCTGTCCCGCCCCTTCGGCGCCGGCGCGCTGAGCGGCAAGCCGACCGCCGTCGTCGGCACCGCCTTCGGCCAGTTTGGTGGAGTGTGGGCCCAGGACGAGGCGCGCAAGGCCGTTGGCATCGCCGGCGCCCGGGTGCTCCAGGACGTCAAGCTGGCCGTTCCGGGCTCCATGGTCCGCTTCGCCGAGGTCCATCCGAAGGACGACGCCGAGGTTGTTGAGCAGATCAAGGCCGTCTTCGAGGACCTGGGCGCCGGCGATGCCGACGGCCTTGCGGGCCTCGTCCTGGGCCCAGACTCCGCCGAACTGGCCGAAGGCGGTGCCGACGACGGCGGTCGGCTTGCCGGAGAGGGCGCCGGCACCGTACGG
>DATITT010000490.1:0-1847 GCA_035467435.1 Arthrobacter sp.
TTCTGGATCGGGCCAGCTCCCGCCGCTCCCTCTCCGGGGACCACACCGTCGTCGGCTTCTTCGGGGCCACCGGGAGCGGAAAGTCCTCACTCTTCAATGCCGTCAGCGGCGAGGAAATCGCGACGGCGGCCGCCCGGCGGCCCACGACCTCTGAGCCGCTCGCCGGCATCTGGGGCGCCGAGGGCAGCGAGCAGCTCCTGGACTGGCTGGACGTCCGCAACCGGCACCACGCAAGCCCGGTACCAGGGTTCGCCGACGACGGCACGGGCCTGATCCTCCTGGATCTTCCGGACTTCGACTCCACCCGTGCCGCCAACCGGGAGATCGTGGAGCGGATGGTGGGGCTCGTCGACGTCCTCGTCTGGGTGCTGGATCCGCAAAAGTATGCCGACGCCGCAGTACACAACGATTTCCTCACCCCGCTGGCCTCACACGGGGCCGTCACCCTGGTGGTGCTGAACCAGATCGACCGGCTCCCGGACCAGGACATTCCCCCGGTGCTGGAGTCGCTGAAAGGCATCCTGGCGGGCGACGGGCTGGGCAGGGTGCAGGTCATTGGCGCCTCCGCCGTCGTGGGCACCGGTGTTGACAAGGTCCGGACCGCGATCCGCAAGGTGGCCACGCGCCGGCAGGCCCAGTCGCAGCGCCTTGGCGCCGACGTCACGCAGGCCTGTGCCCGGCTCGCTGAGGCGTCCGGAGCCGGCGACGCGGCCGGGGCCACCGCGGCGTCAAAGGCCCGGCTGGCCGAGGAACTGGCGACCGCGGCCAACGTCCCGCTCGTGGTGGAAGCCGTCGTCAGGTCATACCAGCTGGAGTCGACCCGCCGCACCGGCTGGCCCGTCACCCGCTGGCTGGTCCGCTTCCGGCCCGACCCGCTGCGGCGGCTCAACCTGCGCCGGGATGGCGCCCGGCCCGAACTGAACCGCACCTCGCTGCCGCCTGCCGGAGCCCCGGAGCGGGCCCGCACGGATGCCGCTGTCCGGGAATTCGCCGATGCGGCATCCGGGGGAGCCCCCGGCCCCTGGCGGGCCGTGATCCGCGGCGCCGCCCGTGAGGGACGCGAGCAGCTGCCGGATGCGCTGGACCAGGCCATCGCGTCCACAGATGTGAAGGCCGCGGCCAGGGCCTGGTGGTGGACACCGTTCAACATCGCGCAGTGGCTGGCGCTGCTGGCGGCCCTGGCCGGTTTCGCCTGGCTGGGGGTCCTTGCCGCGCTGGGGTATTTGCAGCTGGCCGTCCCGGAGGTCCCGCTGGTCCAGGGCTGGCCTGTGCCGACGGTTCTGGTCGCCGGAGGCGCGCTGCTCGGGATCGTCCTGGCCATCCTGGCGAAGGTCATCGCGGGAGCGGCTGCCCGGGCACGGGGCGCGGCGGCCCGGAAGCGGCTCAAGGCGTCCGTCGCGGCCGTGGCGGAGGATTTTGTGGTGGAGCCCGTGGAGCTCGAGGTCAGCCGGCTGCGGTCCTTCAACAAGGCCCTGCACACGGCCGCTGCCCGCTAACTCTCTTTCGGCAAGTCCTGCGGAAAACCCTGGAGCATGGGTGTTGCCGGCCTTGGTGATCGGGCCCTGGTGGCGGGATTGGCCGGAGGAGTTCTCACTGGGTACCAGGCCGAGATAGAACCCGCCGGTGCGGATCCGGGCTCCCGGCCCGGGAGACCCTGCAGCGCCTGGGCCGGCCCGATCGCGGGCGCCGGAACCGAGGGCTGACCCCGCCCGGAGGGGAAGAGATCCTCCATCATCGAATCCGGGAACAACCGTCCCCGGTGTTCGGCCAGGAACGCGAAAACGCTGCCCCGGACCAACAGCTCCCCGGCCAGCACCTCGACATCCAAAAACCCGCGTTGAGCATCC
>DATITT010000491.1:0-1746 GCA_035467435.1 Arthrobacter sp.
GGTCATGCGCACCCGCGGGAGCCGGGAACCGGCTCTTTGGTGTCAGTCGCGGCGGTCGCGGCGGTCCTCACGGCGGTCGCCACGGTCGTCCCTCCGGTCCTCCCTCCGGTCCTCCCGGCGGTCGCCGCGGCGGTTAATCCCGTGGGCGACGACAATGGCCCCGCCAACGGCGGCGGCGGTCCTGCGCCTGCGTCGTGCTGCGAGCGGCATGTCAGGCTCCTTCTTTCATTGCTTCGGGCGACTGGGCTTCCGTTTCGGCGTCGGCCTCGAAGGCGGCGATGACGGCCTGGGTCGGGATTCGGCCGCTGGCCACGAGCTGGCCGCCGGACTTGCGGACGGCTGCGCCGAACGGGGCCGCCCACTGGTTCTCCCAGACGAGGACCGCGGCGGAGTGGCCGGGCTCGATCGTCTCGGCCAGGTCCATGACGTCCTGCTCAGAGAGGACCATGGCCAGATCGGCCTCGGCCATGCGCAACTCGCCGAGCTCGCTCGGGTCGAGGTCGGAGATCTCCGCCGTCTCGAGCGTCTCGTCCTCGGTCTTCCTCAGGAAAACCATGTCGAGCACCCTGATGAGGTCACGCTTGACCAGGTCCTCCAGGAGCGGGGCGATCTGTCCTTTGCCGAAGTCGGGCCCGGGGAACTCCACGACGAGCCAGTCCACCGGCCCTAGTTCATCCAATATTTCAGCCACGCTGACGACCTCCGTTTCTCCTTGCCTACAAGGCAATCCGACGGACCGCCGCAAATCCATCCTGTGCCCCGGTGAGGTGCGGCGCCTCATCCGCGCCGGGTGACCTCACGCACCGGGGTAAGGCCTGGGGACCTGTCCCGGCAGTTCGGCGGTGGCGGCGGGGAGGGTGTCCGGGCCGCGGGACTGCCTGAAGGCCCGGTGGAAGAACGCCTCGGCGGTGGTCGCTTCGCGAACCACCTCGGCCTGTACTCCGAAGAAATCGCTGTCCCCCGGGTGGACAGATCGGCAATTCCTGACGGTCAGGCCGCGCCAGAAGGACGAACTCGTGGCCCAATTTGCCATCATCACCGGTGCAATTCTGATTTGCTACTCCGTCTACCTCGTCTTGAGCAAGAGACGGCGGGACAACGCCATGCTGGGCAAAATGAAGTCGAGGTTCCACTCCGCCCGGCCCTGGGAATTCGCGCTCCTGGGCCTGGGCTTGAGTCTGCGTCCCAAGGCGATCCTCCTGGCCGTCACTGCAGGTGCAGTGACTAGCGTCCGGGAATTGCCGCCGCTGCCAAGTATCGTGCTGGTCCTGGCTCACGCCGCCGTGGCCCAGTCCGCCGTCGTCGTTCCGGTCGCCGTCTGGCTGCGCTCTCCGGAGCGCGCCGAAGTACCCTTGACAACCCTCTGCAACTGGTTGCAGCGAAGCTGCCGCAGGATAGCGGCGACCGGCACGCTGGCGATTGGGCTCTTCAGTGTCGGCTACAGCCTCCTTCAGCTCTGACCAGGGAGGACGCGCAGATCCATCCGCGGTCCCGGCCGCCGCGAGGCTCAATCCAGGATCGCGCCTTCGCCGACGCCCGGTCGGCTTGGGATCGGGAACCCGCATAATGCGTAATGAGATCAGGAGGCCGCTGACGAGGACCGCAATGAGGAGCCCGACCTTGCAGAGCGGAGCATCCGAAGTCATGTCGCCTCCGGCACGAAGGTGCAAGAACTCCTGATGCCAGGAACAGTGCGATGTCTCAACTGATCGTGGACGGTTCATGTCTCAACTGATCGTGGACAGT
>DATITT010000492.1:0-6531 GCA_035467435.1 Arthrobacter sp.
CTGTGCGGCGCTGCACCACGCCAAGCGCGGCGCCCGTACGGATCTCACCGGGCGCCGGGCCCTGCTCACCGGTGGCCGCGCCAAGATCGGCATGTACATCGCACTGCGGCTGCTGCGCGACGGCGCCCACACCACTATCACCACCCGATTCCCCAAGGACGCCGCACGGCGCTTCGCCGCGATGGAGGACAGCGGCGAGTGGCTGCACCGGCTGCGGATCGTCGGCATCGACCTGCGCGACCCCTCGCAGGTGATGGCTCTGACCGACTCCCTGGACGCCGCGGGCCCGCTTGACATCATCATCAACAACGCCGCCCAGACGGTGCGCCGCACCGGCAACGCCTACAAGCCGCTGGTCGACGCCGAGGACGAGCCGCTCCCCGCGGCCCTCCAGGCCGCCAACGGCGGCCCGGAACTCGTGACCTTCGGCCACGCCCACGACAAACACCCGCTGGCCCTGGCGAGCACCGTCCTGGAGCACCCGGTGCTGGCCGGGGACGCGATCACCTCGCTGGCGCTGTCCACCGGGTCGGCCTCGCTGGAACGCATCGCCGCCGGCACCGCCATCGACGCCGGCGGCCTGGTTCCCGACGTGGCGAGCATCAACAGCTGGACCCAGGTGGTGGACGAGGTGGATCCCCTCGAAATGCTTGAAGTCCAGTTGTGCAACGTCACCGCGCCGTTCCTGCTGGTGAGCCGGCTCCGCGGGGCGATGAAGCGCTCCACCGCACGGCGTAAGTACATTGTGAACGTCAGCGCCATGGAAGGCCAGTTCTCCCGCGCCTACAAGGGTCCCGGCCACCCGCACACCAACATGGCCAAAGCGGCACTGAACATGATGACCCGGACCAGCGCCCAGGAGATGCTGGACGCGGACGGCATCCTGATGACCGCGGTGGACACCGGCTGGATCACGGATGAACGCCCGCACTTCACGAAGGTGCGTCTGATGGAGGAGGGCTTCCACGCTCCCCTGGACCTCGTCGACGGGGCCGCCCGGGTGTACGACCCGATCGTCATGGGTGAATCGGGCGAGGACCAGTTCGGCGTGTTCCTGAAGGACTTCAAACCAAGCCCCTGGTAGGCCCCCGGCCGTATCAGAGCCGGCCGGCGGCGGCTACGGGCCTTATGGCCCTAATGGGGGCCCGGCGCAGTACGTAACATGGGTCCACATGAATACAGAGACGACGCCTGCGCCCGATTTCGGGCTGTCCATGGACCAATGCTGGGTGCTGCTGGACACCGAGGTGGTGGGGCGGATCGCCCTGATTGTGGATGGACATCCGGAAATCTTTCCGGTGAACTTCGCGCTTGAGCGCCGCACGATCGTTTTCCGCACCGCCGGGGGCACCAAACTGTGGGCGGCGATGACGGCCAAGCCCATCGCCTTCGAAATCGATGGCTACGACTCCCACGAGCAGCAGGCCTGGAGCGTCGTCGCCCGCGGTGAGGCAGTGCTGATTGAAAGCCAGCAGGAGAAGGAGGCCGTCGACTCCCGGCTGCTGGAACCGTGGCAGCCTGGAGACAAGGACTTCTACGTGCGGCTGTCCCCGAAGGCCCTCACCGGGCGCCGGTTCAAGGTCAACAGGCCGGACCTGTGGAGCACGCGGCTCGCCGATCCCCGCCGGACCTCCTTCGAATAAGGCCCCGTTCGATCTCTTTGATGAGGGCCTCAGCCGTCCGGGCCTTGCCCCGGGCGGACCGCCGGAAACCGGGGGCCTACTCGGCTGCCTGCACGGCCGGGGCATGGACGACCAGGACCGGGCAATGGGCATGGGCCACCAGGGCGGAGCTTACGGAGCCGATCAGCATTCCGCCGAACCCTCCGTGTCCGCGCCGACCCACCACCACCAGGTCGGCATCCCGGCTGGCCTCAATCAGGGTGTGCCGGGGGTGTCCCTGCACGAGGCGAGGCTTAACGTTGGCCGGGGTATCCGCCCCGAATGCCTTCTCGACCGTTTCCTGCAGAATTTCCCCGGCACGGACGTCGAAGTCATCGATTCCCATCGCGACGTATCCGTCGTACACCGGAGGGACTTCCCAACTGGCCAGCGCCACCAGCGTCGCCGAGAGCGGCACGGCGAGGCTTTGAGCCTGGCGAAGCGCCTCCACCGACGCATCAGAACCATCAACCCCCACCACAATGGTCCGGATGTCCCTGGCTTCGGTCATGGCAGTTCCCTTCGTCGAACGGTTGTCGCGTCCAGCCCATAGTGCCGTGCGGGCCGTGGCAGCAGCTAGGGCCGAAAGTCATCGGGGCAGCACGCCGGACGGCCGGGCAGGACCAAGGACCCTTGCCGGGGCCGGGTCGTCGGAGAAGAATTGCAGTCGCCGGGGACGGAAGCGGGGCTCCCGGAGTGGACGATGTAAGAACGGGGACCAGGCGGCAATGGCGGCGGCGATGCCGACGGCGGCACCTGGGTCAGCGACAATGGATTCAACAGATACGATCCCGCAGGCGCGATCTGCGAAAATCAGGCTGGGGAGCACCTCACCATTCATGGCAGCGCAAGTTGCCGGACAGGAGAATCATGATTGCCTGGGCAGACGCAGGTCTCACTGCACCCGACGGGGCGCCGGCCGTCATCCGTGTCTTCATTCTGGATGACCACGAGCTCGTCAGGCGCGGACTTCAGGAGCTCCTCGAGGGTGAGGGCTTCCTGGTGGTGGGGAGTTCGGGTTCCGCCGTCGAGGCGACCCGGCGTATTCCCGCCCTGCATCCGGACGTCAGTGTCCTCGATGCCCGGCTGCCGGACGGGACCGGGATTGAGGTCTGCCGCGACGTGCGTTCGGTTGACCCGTCGCTGAACTGCATCATACTGACCAGTTTCGATGACGAGCAGGCCCTGCGCGGTGCCGTGCTGGCGGGAGCAAGCGGCTATGTGCTCAAGGAAATCGGCGGCACCGACCTCATCGGGGCACTGCGCCGGGCGGCCACTGGCGAGTCGCTCTTCGCGGAGGGCGTCGCGGCCGGCATCGTTGACAGCCTTGTCGAGGCCGAAGAAGTGGACCCCAGGACGTCCTCCCTCACACCGCAGGAGCGCCGGGTCCTGGAGCTGGTGGGCGGCGGGCTCACGAACCGCCAGATTGCTGCGGAGATGTTCCTTGCGGAGAAGACAGTCAAAAACTATGTTTCGTCGTTGCTGGCCAAGTTGGGCTTTGAACGCCGGACCCAGGCCGCTGTTTTCATTGCCGGGCCCTCCTCGCCGGTACCGCCCGGGAGCCATGCCGAAACCAGCCGCGCGCACGGTCTCCGCTGACCGACGCAGTCGTGGCCGCGCGCTCCACCGGCGCCGTCTGCCGTTAGAGCGGCACGGACCACTCAAGGTTCGTGCCGGCGTGCGGCGTACTGGTGATGGTGCATTCGCCGTCCAGCATCCGGGCGCGGTCCTCCAGGTTTGCGAGTCCCCGGCGTTTCCGGGGTTCCGCGAAGCCTGCTCCATTGTCCGAGATGACCACGGTCACCCGGCCCTTGACCACACCGACCGACACGGAGATGGTGTCCGCGCCGGAATGCCTGATGGCGTTGCTGAGCCCCTCCGAAACCACGGCCACGACGTTGTCCGCCTTGTCCGGCGTGACCGCGTCCACCGGGCCGGTGATGGTCAGGCGCGGCGTGAACGGCATGGACTTCGCCGAGCTGCGCGTCACCCGCCGGATCCGTCCGCTGAGGAGTTCCGTTTCGCCGCTGCTGCTCTTGAGCGAGTAGATGGTGTCCCGCAGGCTTCGGATCGCCTCGTCCAGCTCGCCGGTGATATTGCGGATCCGCTCGGTGGCGAGCTCATCCTTGGTGAAACGGGTCAGGCTCTGGACACTGAGGCCGGCCGCGAACAGCCGCTGGATCACCAGGTCGTGCAGGTCACGGGCGATCCGGTCCCGGTCAGTGAAGACCAGCAGCTCCTCGCGGAGCCGGTGGACGCGGGCGAGTTCGAGGGCCAGCGCGACATGGGAACCGAAGACGGCCCCCATCTCGATATCCGTGCGGGCGAAGCGCAAAGCGTCCGGGTCCCGGACCAGCAGCAGGAGCCCGTGGTGTGCTCCCTGGGTGCTCAGCGCCACCGCCAGCAGCGGGCCGGTGATCCCGCCGTCGACCTCGCCGAAGAGGGCGGAGGCGTCCTCCAGCACAACGGGTTCGCCCCCGTCGAGGACACCTTCCAGCAACGGCGAATCGAGCTTCAGCGAACGGCCGGAAAACTGTGGGCTGCGCTTCCCGGCGACTCCGGCGACGATATGGCCGCGGCCATCAGTGGTGGGCGCCACCAGCAGGGCCAACTGGGATCCCGACTCCTGCAAGGCCCGGCTGGCGATGGGGTCCAGTCCGTCGGCAGTGTAGTCGCGGTCGCTGCTGAGCATCAGCCCGGAGACGTCCATGCAGGCTTCCAGCCAGCGGGCCCGGCGCCGGGCGTCGTCGTACAGCCGGGCGTTCTCAATGGCGACCCCGGCGGCGGCCGCCAGGGCCACGGCCAGGCCCTCGTCCTCGGCCGTGAAGTCGCTGCCGTCTTCCTTTTCCGTCAGATAGAGGTTCCCGAAGACCACGTCCCGGACCCGCACCGGGACACCGAGGAAAGACTTCATGGGGGGATGGTTCGCCGGGAAGCCGTACGATTCCGGATGGTTGCGCAAGTCATGAAGCCGGAGCGGCCGGGGATGGGAAATCAGGAGGCCCAGGACCCCGTGCCCGGTGGGCAGCGGTCCGATTTCGTGGGCCATTTCCTGGTTGATGCCGACCGTGATGAAGTGACTGAGCGCGCGGTCGTCGCCGATGACGCCTAAAGCGCCATAGCGGGCATGAAGCAAGCGGCAGGCGGACTGAACAACACGTTCCAGCACAGCATCGAGGCTGAGGTCCTCGGCAACGGCGACGACTGCCTCCAGCAGCCCGGCCATCCGTTCCTGTGACTGGAGAAGTTCCTCGGCCCTGGAAACAAAACCTTTGAGGACCCCGTCAATCATGGGCTGTGGCTCAGTGACAGTCAGGTCCGGTCGTTCCCCCATTGAATGCATGCTCATGGCCCCAATTCGATACGACGAACTCAACGATCGTCCGCGCTGACGATAGTGAAGCCAGAATACCCCGGATCGGGGGCAAAGACCCTAGACGTCCGACGATATTGCTCCGGATTGTGACCTTATCCCCTACCCCGTGACCCGTGCCTGGCGTAGGCTCGCGGCCATGAGTACTGATCCGAAGCCGGGAAAAAACCAGCAGGCACACGAAGTTGAGAACCTCGACCACCACGAATGTTGGCGTTTGTTACGCAGCGTCACCGTGGGCAGGCTCGCGGTCTGGGTGGATGACCATCCCGACATTTTCCCGATCAACTACAAGGTGGACCATGGCACCCTGGTGTTCCGCACGGCGGACGGCACCAAGCTCCAGGCGGCAACGAGCGACACCCCGGTGGCGGTGGAGGCCGACGGCGTGGACGCCGACAGCGGCATCGCCTGGAGTGTGGTGATCAAGGGACAGGCCGCGCCGGTGGAGAACCAGCAGGAGGTCCTGGACACCGTGGGGCTGCTGCTGTTCCCGTGGCAGGCCGGCAAGAAGGAGCACTTCGTCAGGATCACCCCGGAAACCGTGACAGGACGCCGGTTCAAGGTGGTCCCGCCGTTGACCTGGTGGACACCGCTGGATGATGCCACCCGCTCCGGACTCGAATAACCCCTGTCGTAGCCCTGATGCGCTATCAGACCATGCTGTTCTGAGGCCCCAGAACAGCTCCAAGTGGTAGCGCATCAGGGAATCAGGCCAGGCGGGTGATCTCCACGCTCACGCTGAGCACGGAGCCGCCGCCGCCGGACAGGATTCCTTTGAGCGGGGGCACGTCACGGTAGTCCCGGCCCCTCGCCACGGTCACGTGGAAGTCACCGGCAGGCTTGTGGTTCGTGGGGTCCCAGCTGCGCCATTCGCCGTCCCACCACTCCAGCCAGGCGTGCGACTGCCCGGCGACCGTTTCGCCGAGTTCCGCCGTCGACCGCGGGTGCAGGTAGCCGGACACATACCGGGCGGGGATGCCGCGGCTGCGCAGCGCGCCGATGGCAAGATGCGCCAGGTCCTGGCAGACACCCTGGCGCTGGTTCCAGGCCTCCTCGGCGTTGGTGGTGACGCCGGTGGAGCCCTTCATGTACGTCATCTCCCCGCGCATCCAGTCAAAGACCGCCATGGCGGCCTCGTGCGGGTTGCAGTCCTCCACGACGCCGGGAATGATCCCGAGCACTTCGGCGCCCGGACCGGTGAGCTGCGACTGCGGGATCCAGTCGCTGAACTTGTTCAGGGTCTCCGGTGCGTCCAGGACGTCCCAACCGACGATGTCCGCCTCCGCCGGGATCCTTTCCGCCCGGTGCACCTCGACGGTGGTGGTGGACAGGACCTCAAGGTATTCGTGCGGCATCTGCATGTCAAAGGCCGTAACGCGGGTGCCCCAGTAGTCGCGGTAGCTGCTCTGGGCGGCCTGGGACGGCGAGACCTTCAGGGAGGACTCCAGGACCACCTGCTGGGGCTCCGACAGCGGGGTCATGCGGGCCTGGTTG
>DATITT010000493.1:0-2522 GCA_035467435.1 Arthrobacter sp.
GGACTTGCGGGTGCGGCGGCTCAGGCGCGCGGGGGTGGCAAGCAGCAGCCGGGACGCCAGCCGCCTGATTTCCAGGACTTCCGCCTCAGTGAGCTGCGCGAAGGACATCCCGTGCAGCCGTTCCTCGGCGGAGGCCATGGCCAGCACAGCCTCCCGTTCCGGGGCGTCGCCGTCCCCGCCGGTGTCCGGTCCCGCGGAGGCAACCGCCGGCGCTGTCTGCTGGGATGCCGGCGCCTGTCCGGGGGCACGGTCCCCGGCCGGGGAGGGCCGGGTGCGTGCCTGCTCAGGGCTGCCCGGCGGCGGGTGCGCGGCGCTGGTGCGGTGCGCGGACGGGTCGAAGCCGCCGCGAAAGACCGCGGAGAAGACGGCGTCGAACACCGGCAGCTGTCCGCGCGCGGACACCAGCACCACCCGGGACGCCCAGTAGAGCCGCTCGACGTCGGCGGGCGGGATCAGGCGGAGGGCCTCGGCCAGCCTTACGGCCCGGTCGGGCGAGCACGACAGCCCGGCCCGGCGCAGGGCGGTGACAAACGCCGCGGACAGGGTGGCTGCCTCCACCGTGGGGGGTGCGGTGGACGTGTCCTGGGTGGTCCCAGCCATCACCGGGCTCACCCGCCCGTGCCGGCCACAAGCCAGCCGGCCCCGCGTGCGCCGACCAGCTCCAGGTCGTCGCGGTTCTTGACGATCGAGCCGAGCGTCCGGTCCGCCGTGGTGGCGTCGATGTGGCCGATGCCCAGCACGGCCAGGGCGGACACCCAGTCGATGGCCTCGGAGATCCCCGGCGGTTTGGCGAGGTCCAGGGTGCGCAGCCTGGTGATCACCGCAGCCGCCTGGAGGGCGAGCGGGCCGCTGCTGGCGGGCACGCGGCGGCGTACGATTTCCGCGATCCGCTCCGGGCCGGGGTAGTCGATCCAGTGGTAGAGGCAGCGCCGGGTCAGGGCGTCGTGCAGGTCCCGTGTCCGGTTGGACGTCAGGATGACGATCGGGGGGTGGGTGGCCCGGATGGTGCCCAGCTCCGGGATGGTGACCGCGGCTTCGGCGAGGAGTTCGAAGGTGAAGGCCTCGAACTCGGCATCGGCCCGGTCGATCTCGTCCAGCAGAAGGACCGCGGGGCGCGGGCCGGGATGTTCGATCGCCTGCAGCAGCGGCCGGCGCAGCAGGTACTCCGGGCCGAAGAGGTCCGTTTCCGTAACGGAGGCGTCCCGGACTTCCGCCAGCCGGATCCCGAGCAGCTGCCGCTGGTGGTTCCACTCGTAGAGTGCCTCGCCGGCGTCGATTCCCTCGTAGCACTGCAGCCGGTACAGCGGTGTGTCCAGCAGTTCGGCCAGGGCCTTCGCCGCCTCGGTCTTGCCGACGCCCGCCTCGCCCTCCAGCAGGATGGGCTGCGGCAGCCGGACGGCCAGGAACAGTGCCGTGGCCAGCCCGACGTCGGCCAGGTAGTCGTTGCTGTCCAACGCCTCCATCAGCGAAGCGACGTCGGGAACCCTGCGCTGGACATCCTCCTCCGCGCCGGTGCGCGCCGCGGTGTTCATAGCGCGCCTTCCAGACCGGCCAGGACCTGGCGGTAGTCCCCTTCCGTGTCAACGTCCAGCGGGACGGGGCCCGGAACGGGGAGTTCGACGACGTCGCCTGCCCGCTGCTCCAGCAGTCTCCAGACTGCCTTGTCGCCGTGCAGGGCGGCCAGCTCCGGGAGCATCCGCCGGGTGAACGCCAGAGGGTGGCCGACGCCGTCGTCGTAACGGCAGACGGCGATGCCGGGGGCGCCCTGGCCGGCGCGTTCCGCGCCGGTGACCAGGAGCTCCAGCAGTGCCCGTGCTGTGACGGCCCGGATGCCCGGCTGGTCCCCGAGCAGGAGGACGACGGCGTCCGTGTCGGGGTGGAGCACGGCGATGCCGGCGGCGATCGAGGAGGAACAGCCCTCGCCGAAGTCCGGGTTGAGCACGATCTCGCAGCCGGTGGTGTCGACGGTGCGCTGCACCTCCCCGGCTGCGCCGCCCAGGGCCAGCACGGTCTGGTCAAAGCCGCAGTCCAGGGCGGTCTTCAGCACGGCGTCGAGGAGGACGCCGTGGCCGTAGGGGAGCAGCTGCTTGGGCCGGCCCAGACGCCGCGACGCCCCGGCCGCCAGGATCAGTCCCGCTGTCCGGTGCGTGGTGGATGGGCGTTCAGAGCGTGAGGGCATAGCGCTCCGGATCTTTGCGGAAGGCCGCACGGCAGCCGGGCGAGCAGAAGTACACGGTGACTCCGTTGTGCTCGAGCTGCAGGGAGGATTCCGCGGCGGCGACAGTCATGCCGCACACGGGGTCGACCGCCGTCGCCGGGGCGTCCGCCGCCGTCTCTGCCGCCGTCTCTGGGGCGGCGTGCCGGGACCTGGCCCGCTCCTGGATGAGCTGGGCCAGGATCGAGAGCGCGATCTCGCCGGGGGTGCGGGCACCCAGCTGAAGACCGGCGGGGGTGAAGACGCGTGCGCGCTGCGCCTCGTCGACGTCGAGGGATTCCAGCACCGCGGTTCCCCGCGTTCCACT
>DATITT010000494.1:0-16238 GCA_035467435.1 Arthrobacter sp.
CGGCGCCCCGAAGAACGCCTGCGAGACATCCATCGGCCGGATCGCGCACCGCCGGATCACTGACTCGGCCAACGAGAACGATCCCCAGCGCGCGCTGGAGAACATCCGCCGCACCTACAAGGCCGGCGACACGGACCTGGCGTGGACCCGCCTGACCAACTGGCGGATCCAGCTCGCCGCGGTCCTGGACCAGGTGGACGGCTCGCCGGTGACGGCGGTCGCCGTCGAAGGCGCGTCGGACTCCCCCAGCACGATCCTGCTGGCTGCCTGGCTCACGCTGGCCCTGGACGCGCCGGTCACGATCGTCGCGGACCCCGCCGGCACCGGGATCCGGCGGGTGCGGCTCACCCGCACCGCAGGCGACGTGCAGCTGTTCCGGCCGGGCCTCACCGTGGCGGAACTGAGCCAGCCCGGGCAGCCGGTGCAACGCATCTCGCTGCCGCGCCGCAGCCTCAAGGACTGCCTGGCCGAGGAACTGCGCCGCCTCGATCCGGACGAAGTGTTCGGTGAAGTGATTACTATTGGACTGCCACGTACCAATCGAAGGAGTGTCCGTCCCAGTGAGCGCTGACCCCAGAGTAAGCATCCATCCCGACTCGTCCGTCCTGATGGCAGCCATCGCGGCCCGCCTGATCACCAAACTGGTGGACATCCAGGACAAACACGGGGAGGCGACGGTAGTGCTTACCGGCGGGTCGATGGGCATTGGCTCGCTCAAGGCCGTGGCCGGGTCGCCGGCGTCTCCCGCCGTCGACTGGTCCAAGGTGAATTTCTGGTGGGGCGATGAGCGCTTTGTCGCCGCCGACGACCCCGAACGCAACGCCCGCCAGGCCCACGAGGCGCTCCTCTCCCGCATCGACGCGGATCCGGCGAGGATCCACGTGCCCGGTTCCACCGGCGACTTCGACACTCCCGAGGAGGCGGCCGCGGACTACGCCCGCCGGCTCAGCGAGGCGGCGGCAGCCGAACACGCCGCGGACATGTCCGATGACCGGCCGGAGCACCCGTCAGCGCTCCCGCGTTTCGACATCGTCCTCCTCGGGGTGGGGCCGGACGCGCACGTCGCGTCGCTTTTCCCGGAAGCGGCCGGAATCCGGGAGAAGGAACTCACCGTGGTGGGGGTCCGCAACTCCCCCAAGCCGCCGCCGGAACGGGTTTCCCTGACCCTGCCGGCGATCAACACGGCGTCGGAACTCTGGATGGTCGTCGCCGGCGAGGACAAGGCCGGGGCCGTGGGGCTAGCCCTGGCGGGAGCCAACCCGGTGCAGGTTCCGGCGGCCGGCCCACGCGGCCGGAACGAAACCCTCTGGCTGATCGACGAAAACGCGGCCGCACGGGTGCCGCAGCAGCTGGTCCGGAAGAGCTAGCAGGCTATCACTCCGGTATCATCCCTCCGGGAGGGCCCGGCGGGCCCG
The DNA here is from genome assembly GCA_035467435.1 of Arthrobacter sp. Classification (GTDB taxonomy): domain Bacteria; phylum Actinomycetota; class Actinomycetes; order Actinomycetales; family Micrococcaceae; genus Arthrobacter. The sequence continues at coordinate 1,416 of DATITT010000494.1, forward strand.
CAGTCTCTCGAGCGCTCCGGCCAGCACGTCTTCGGCGTCCTGGCTGGAGCGCCGCTCTTTAACGTATTCCAGGTGGCTCTTGAAGCCCTCCACCGGGACTTCCTCGAGCGCAAACTGCGCCTCATCCCGGGTGGCCGTCCCGCCGCAGCGGCGGCAATCCCAGACACCGGGGATCTGGTCATCGGGCAGCCGGGCGAAAACCAGCGAGGTCTCATGGCCTTTGGCGCAGTTGTAGGTGACGCGGATGCGGGGTGTGCGGACGGCAGCGCCGTCGAGCGGTTCGTGGCGGGGCGAGGCCCCTTCGGTGGCTCCTACGCGGATGCCCCGGAATCCGGAGGCGGAATGCAGCATCGGGAACTCCTGGCTACTGGGGGACGGATTGCGCTTGCAGTCTGTCCGAGCGTAGTTCGGAGTTCCCGATGCCGGGAGGGTCCAAGGACCCCTTATGTAATTTTTGGGAACGGGACCTAGGAGTCGCCGCCGCTGAACCGCATGACCAGGCCGAGGCCGACGATCACGAGGCCCCAGGTGACGCCGAGGATGACCGTGAAGCGGTTCAGGTTCCGCTCGGCCACTCCGGAGGAGCTGAGGCCGGAGCTCATGCCGCCGCCGAACATGTCGGACAGGCCTCCACCACGCCCCTTGTGGAGCAGGATGAGCAGGGTCAGCAGGAGGCTGGTGATACCCAGGAGGACCTGCAGAATGACATGAAGAACGTCCACGACGGCCTTTCAGAAGATTTGGATTGCGGGGGCCACTACAGTGTCCGGACTAATCCGTCAGCAGGTGACTCTCGAACCTGACAATATTAGCAAACTCAGCGGCGTCCAGGCTGGCACCGCCGACCAGCAATCCGTCCACGTCGCGTTCGTTCAGGATCGAGGCGGCATTGTTGGCCTTGACCGAGCCCCCGTAGAGCAGCCGGGTCTTGCCGGCAACGTCTGCGCCGAAGAGGGTGGAGAGCTCCGCGCGGATCGCGGCGCACATCTCCTGGGCGTCGTCCGGTCCGGCAACTTCACCGGTGCCGATGGCCCAGACCGGCTCGTAGGCGACAACGAGTTCGGCGGCCTGCTCGGGGGTGAGGCCCTCGACGCCGGCGCGGAGCTGCGCGAGCGTGTGGTCGACGTGTGTTCCGGCCTGCCGGATTTCCAGGCCTTCACCGACGCAGAGCACCGGGGTGATGCCGTGCCGGAAGGCTGCCTTGGTCTTGGCGTTCAGCACCTCGTCGGACTCGTGGTGGATGGTCCGGCGTTCGCTGTGGCCGACGAGGACGTAGCTGCAGCCGAGCTTGGCGAGGAACTGCCCCGAGATATCGCCCGTGTAGGCGCCGGAGTCGAACGGGGAGAGATCCTGGCCGCCGTAGACAACTTTGAGCTCGTCGCCCTGGACGAGGGTCTGGACGCCGCGGAGATCGGTGAACGGCGGGAAGACTGCGACCTCCACCCGGCTGTAGTCGTGCTTGGCGTCGGACAGGGTCCAGGCCAGTTTCTGCAGGAGGGTGATGCCCTGGACGTGGTCCATGTTCATCTTCCAGTTGCCCGCAATGAAGGGCGTGCGGTCGAAGGTGCCGTTGGTTGAAGTAGTCACGTGGTCTCCCAAAAAGTTCGTAGCAGTGGAACAGCCGGCAGGGCGCCCGTCCTGGGATGGGCGCCCTGCCGGCTGGAGGGTCTAGCGGTCCAGGACGCTCAGGCCGGGGAGTTCCTTGCCTTCAAGGTACTCGAGGCTGGCGCCGCCGCCGGTGGAGATGTGCCCGAACTGGTCATCGGCGAATCCGAGGGTCCGGACCGCGGCGGCGGAATCGCCGCCACCGACCACGGTGAACGCCCCGGTCTCGGTCCGCGCCTGGGCGATGGCCCGGGTGCCCGCGGCGAAAGCCGCGAACTCGAAGACGCCCATGGGTCCGTTCCAGAACACCGTCCTGGCGCCGCTGATCCGTTCGGCGAAGGCTGCTGCTGATTCCGGTCCGATGTCCAGGCCGATGCCCTGGGCGCCGAAGCTGCTGCCTTCAATCGCCTCGGCACGCACCGTCTCGTGCTCGGCGTCGGCGGCGAACTTGCTGGCCACCACGACGTCGGTGGGCACCACGAACTCGGTGCCGGCGTCCGATGCGCGCTTGAGGTACTCCTGCACGACCGGAATCTGGTCCTCTTCCAGCAGGCTGCCGGCCACCTTGTGGCCCGCGGCGGCGAGGAAGGTGAACAGCATGCCGCCGCCGACCAGGATGGTGTCTGCCTTGCCGATGAGGTTGTCGATCACGGCGAGCTTGTCCGAAACCTTGGACCCGCCCAGCACGACGACGTAGGGGCGCTGCGTGTCCGTGGTGAGCTTGCGCAGCACCTCGACTTCGGTGCGGACCAAATCGCCCTGGTAGGACGGCAGCCGGGTGGCGACGTCGTACACGCTGGCATGCTTGCGGTGCACGGCACCGAAGGCATCGTCCACGAAGGCGCCGTTGGAACCGGTGAGGGCCACCAGCTCGTCCGCGAAGGCGCCGCGCTCGGCGTCGTCCTTCGACGTCTCGCGGGCGTCGAAGCGCACGTTCTCGAGGATGAGGGCCTCGCCGTCCTGCAGTGCCGCGGCGGATGCCCTGGCGGAGTCCCCGACGGTGTCGTCGGCCAGGGAGACTTTGAACGTGGCGAGCTCGGCCAGCCGCGCCGCGGCGGGCTTGAGCGAGTACTTGTCCTCGGGCGCGCCCTTGGGGCGGCCAAGGTGTGCTGTGACCAGCACGCGGGCACCGGCGTCCGTGAGCTTCGCCAGCACTGGCAGGGAGGCCTTGATGCGGCCGTCGTCAGTCACTGTAGAGCCGTCGAGCGGCACGTTCAGGTCACTTCTGACCAGAACGTACCGCCCGCGGACACCATCAGCGATCAGTTCGTTGAGGGTGTGGAATGTCATGAGTCTTACCCTAGCCCAGCTTGGCTGCGACGAGCTCCGTGAGGTCCACGAGGCGGTTGGAGTAGCCCCACTCGTTGTCATACCAGGAAACAACCTTGACCTGGTTGCCGATCACCTTGGTGAGGCCGGAGTCGAAGATGGAGGACGCCGGGTCGCCGACGATGTCCGAGGAGACGATCGGCTCGTCGGTGTAGGTCAGCAGGCCCTTGAGCTCCGGCGACTCGGAGGCGGCCTTGAGCGCCGCGTTGACTTCCTCGACGGTGGTTTCGCGGGAGACGACGACGGTCAGGTCCGTTGCGGAGCCGGTGGGAACGGGAACGCGGATGGCGTAGCCGTCGAGCTTGCCCTTGAGTTCCGGCAGGACCAGGCCGATTGCCTTGGCCGCACCCGTGGAGGTGGGGACCATGTTGATGGCGGCGGCGCGGGCGCGGCGGAGATCCTTGTGCGGGCCGTCCTGCAGGTTCTGGTCGGCGGTGTAGGCGTGGATGGTGGTCATCAGGCCGTGCTCGATGCCGAAGGCGTCGTTGACAACCTTGGCCAGCGGGCCGAGGCAGTTGGTGGTGCAGGAGGCGTTGGAGATGATGTGGTGTGCGGCGGGGTCGTAGAGCCCCTCGTTGACGCCCATCACGATCGTGATGTCCTCGTCCGATGCGGGGGCGGAGATCAGGACCTTCTTGGCGCCGGCATCGATGTGCTTCTGCGCGTCGGCGGCCTTGGTGAAGAAACCGGTGGATTCGATCACGATGTCAACACCGAGCTCGCCCCAGGGGAGCTTGGCCGGATCGCGCTCGGCGAGGACCTTGACGGTCTTGCCGTCGACGATGATGTTGCCGTCCTTGACCTCGATCGTCTCCTGCAGGCGCCCGCCCACGGAGTCGTACTTGAAGAGGTGGGCCAGCGCTTCCGGGCTGGTGAGGTCGTTGACGGCCACGATCTCGAGGTCTGCCCCCTGGGCAAGTGCGGCGCGGAAGTAGTTGCGGCCAATACGGCCGAAGCCGTTGATACCAATACGGGTGGTCACGTTTTCAGTCTCCTTGGTGCTCCTGCGAGCACGACTAGTTGAGAAGGCGCTCAAGCCAACTAACAGATCCCGCACGCCATTGGGCAGAGATGATTAACAGATCGGAGGGCGACCAGCCACATTGCTGAAGGCTAACCGCCTTCCGTGACCCATCTTACGTTTAAATTGGTCTGCCCCCGCAAGTGCGGGGGCAGACCGTCCACGATTTGAGCCGGACGGCGCCGATTGTGAACTTTGTTACAGCCGCGTGAACTGCATCACGCGCCAAGTGCCGTGGCCAGGTTAGAGCGTGATGAGGCCGGTGGCGTTCTTGCGGGCGGCGTCAAAGCGCTTGGTGACGTCGGCCCAGTTCACGATGTTCCAGAAAGCCTTGACGTAGTCGGCCTTGACGTTGACGTAGTCCAGGTAGAAGGCGTGCTCCCACATGTCCAGCATCAGCAGCGGGGTGGTGCCGAGCGCGACGTTGCCCTGCTGGTCGTAAAGCTGCTCGATGACAAGGTTGCCGCCGATGGGCTCGTAGGCCAGGAAGCCCCAGCCGGATCCCTGCAGGCCCAGCGCCGCGGCGCTGAACTGGGCGCGGAACGCGTCGAAGGAGCCGAACGCGTCGTCGATGGCGGCTGCCAGCTCGCCTTCGGGCTTGTCGCCGCCGTCCGGGGACAGGTTGTTCCAGAACACCGAGTGGTTGATGTGCCCGCCGGTGTGGAACGCGAGGTCCTTGGAGAGGCGGTTGATGTTGGCGAAGTCGCCCTTGTCGCGTGCCTCGGCCAGCTGGGCGAGGGCGTTGTTGGCGCCGGCCACGTAGGCGGCGTGGTGCTTGCTGTGGTGCAGCTCCATGATCCGCGCGGAAATGTGGGGCTCCAGCGCTGCGTAGTCATAGCTGAGTTCGGGCAGTACGTACTCGGTCACAAAATCCTCCAATGTCGTGGACTGGTTGTCCGTTGGGTAACTCTCGGATTGTGCATCCCGGATGTTGTGGCACCCGGAAGTCTCTGGATCGGAATCCAGTGGGCATAGCCTCCGGTCCCCCTGAGGTATTCCCGCCGGCCCGATCCGATTCTGCCGATGTTTCTTCGGCAGTGGCTACTCGTCCAGCATTTCCGGCGTCACATTGGCTTCCGTACCGGGGATGCCGAGGTCCTGGGCGCGTTTGTCCGCCATCGCCAGCAGCCGGCGGATCCGCCCGGCAATGGCGTCCTTCGTCATAACCGGGTCCGCGAGGCGGCCGAGTTCGTCCAGGCTCGCCTGTTTGTGCGCCACGCGGAGTTCACCGGCATACTTCAGGTGGTCCGGGACGTCGTCGCCAAGGATCTCCAGGGCACGGTCCACGCGGGCACCCGCAGCGACAGCAGCCTGCGCCGAACGCCGCAGGTTGGCGTCGTCGAAGTTGGCCAGCCGGTTGGCGGTGGCCCGGACTTCCTTGCGCATCCGCCGTTCCTCCCACACCATAAGCGCATCATGGGCGCCCATCCGGGTCAGCAGGGCGGCGATCGTGTCGCCGTCGCGGATCACCACGCGGTCCACTCCCCTGACCTCACGTGCCTTGGCCTGGATGCCGAGCCGGCGGGCCGCGCCCACGAGGGCCAGGGCCGACTCGGGGCCGGGGCAGGTGACCTCCATGGCGGAGGACCGGCCGGGCTCGGTGAGGGAACCGTGGGCCAGGAAGGCGCCGCGCCAGACGGCCTCGGCGTCGGCGGCGGATCCGTTCACCACCGCCGAGGGCAGGCCGCGGACCGGGCGGCCCCGGGCGTCCAGCAGGCCGGTCTGGCGGGCGAGGGACTCGCCGTCGCGCACCACCCGGACGACGTAGCGGCTGCCGCGGCGCAGTCCGCCGCCGGACACAACGATGATTTCACTCTGGTGCCCGTAAACCTCGGCGATGGCGGCGCGCAGCCGCCGCGCGGTCGAGGCGAGGTCGACTTCGGCCTCGATCACGATCCGGCCCGAGATGATGTGCAGCCCGCCGGCGAAGCGAAGCATGGCGGACACTTCAGCCTTGCGGACCGAGGACTTCTTAATGTCCAGCCGGGAAAGTTCTTCCTTGACTGATGCTGTCAGTGCCATGGCACCTTTCCTACCTGTTCCCGAAAATGTCGTGGTACGCCGTTGCCAGACGCAGCGGGTCGTGGATCGGCCGGCGGCTCGACGCACCCACTTTACCCAACACCACCTTCGCGCCGAGCATCGCGGCCGCCTGTTCGAAGTCGGCGCGGTCAGTCACGGAGGCCGGATCGGCCAGGACGACGTCGATCGTGAAGTCCGGTGCATAGTCCCGGAGCACCCGCAAATGGTCCGCGGCGGACATGCCGAGGGTTTCCTTGGTGTCCGTGGCGAGATTCATGGTGAGGCAGCGGCGGGCGGCCGTGTTGCAGAGCGCCTGGCGCATTTCCGGCAGCAGCAGATGCGGCAGCACGGAGGTGTACCAGGAGCCGGGACCCAGGATGACCCAGTCGGCCAGTTCGATCGCGGTGAGCGCCTCGGTGCAGGCGGGGGCGTCCTCGGGCAGCAGCCGGACGCGTTCCAGCGACCCGGCGACGGCGCATTTCGCCTGTCCGGTCAGGGTCTGCAGCGCCTGGCTGCCATCCGGTGCCGTGACCCGGACCCGGCCCTCGATGGTCAGCGGGACGCCGGACATCGGCAGGACTTCCCCGCGGGCGCCCAGCAGTGCACCGGCCCATTTGAGGCCCGCCACGGTGTCGCCCAGGAGCTCCCACAGGGTCACGATCAGCAGGTTGCCCATGGCGTGTTCGTCGAGGGAACCGCCGCGGCCCTTGCCGGGCGCGAAGCGGTGCTGCATAACATCCCGCCAGGTGCGGCCCCAGTCGGTGTCGTCACAGAGAGCGGACAGTGCCATGCGGAGGTCGCCGGGCGGCAGGACGCCGTACTCTTCGCGCAGCCTTCCCGAGGACCCGCCGTCGTCAGCAACGGTGACGACGGCTGTCAGCTCGGACGTGAGCAGGCGCAGCGCGGACAGCGAGGCGGCGAGGCCGTGGCCGCCGCCGAGAGCCACCACGGAGGGACCTTTGTCCTGCTGGCTTGCGAAGGCGGCGCTGGCCGGAGGGACGAGCGGCGGCGGCCCGGTGAGCAACGCCATTATTCGCGGCCCAGGTCCCGATGGGTGGTGGTCACGGTGACGCGCGGGTACTGCGCAAGCCGGCGGGACAGCTCAACGGCGACGGCCACGGAGCGGTGTTTGCCGCCGGTGCAGCCGACGGCGATGGTGGCGTAGTGCTTGTTCTCCCGGCGGTAGCCGTCGAGGACCGGTTCGAGGGCCAGCACATAGCGTTCCACGAAGTTACTGACGCCCTCCGCCGCCAGCACGTAATCGCTGACGTCCTGGTCCAGCCCGGTGTGCGCGCGGAGCGCCGGAACCCAGTGCGGGTTGGGGATGAAGCGGGCATCGGCGACGAAGTTGGCGTCGACCGGGAGCCCGTATTTGAACCCGAAGCTCATCACGTTGAGCCGGAGGGCCACGGGACCGGTTTCGCTGAACAGCTCGGTGATCGCCGTGGCCAGGCCGTGGACGTTCAGCGTGGAGGTGTCCAGCACAATGTCGGCGGAGGTGCGGAGTTCGTGCAGCAGCTCGCGTTCGGCGGCGATGCCGTCCAGGATCCTGCCGCCGCCCTGCAGCGGGTGGGGGCGCCGGCCCTGCTCGAAGCGGCGGACCAGGACGTCGTCGTTCGCGTCAAGGAACAGCACCCGGAAGCCGACGCCGCTGGCCTCCAGATTGCGCAGGGCTGTGCGGATGTCGGCGAACAGCTCCTTGCTGCGGACATCCATCACGACCGCGAGCTTGGAAATCGAACCCGGCGCGTGGGACACGATTTCCGCGAGGGTGCCGAGCATCTGCGGGGGGAGGTTTTCCACGACGTACCAGCCGTGGTCCTCCAGCGCGTCCGCTGCAGTGCTCCGGCCGGCTCCCGACATGCCCGTCACTACGAGCAGTTCGGCCTCGACGGGTTTCACCGGCGTCATGCCGTCCGACTCCGGCCCGGATCCTGCCGTCGACTCTGCCATCAGTGAAGCCCCGTTCTGCTGTGCTGTTGTGTTCTGTCTCGGAAGGGAAGCGGCTGCGCCGGTTGAAGCCGGTTGAATCACCGCACGCACGCCTTTTCCCAAGTCCCTACCCTAGCCAAGTTTGCCGGGGCTAGCTAAGTGTCCAGGATTTCGCCGGTGGTCATGTTGATGGCGGGGACGGTGGCGGAGCCGCCGTCGTCGGTGAAGTGCCTGACGATCGCCGCGGCCAGCGACGGGCCGATCCCCTTGGCCCCGGTGAGTTCCTCGACGCTGGCCGTCCTGATGCTCTTGACCGAGCCGAACTGGGCGAGCAGGGCCTTGCGCTTCGATTCGCCGAGGCCAGGCACGCCGTCGAGCGCGGAGACGGTCATGGCCTTTCCGCGCTTCTGCCGGTGGAAGGAGATCGCGAAGCGGTGGGCCTCGTCGCGGATGCGCTGCAGCAGGTACAGCCCGGCCGAGGCCCGCGGCAGGATCACCGGGAAGTCGCTGTCCGGCAGCCACACTTCCTCGAGCCGTTTCGCGAGCCCGACGACGTAGACATCGTCGATGCCCAGTTCGGCCAGGGCGCGGGCGGCGGCGTTGACCTGGGGCTTGCCGCCGTCGACCACCACGAGGTTGGGCGGATAGGCGAACCTGGTCCGCGGCGCGGGGGTCGTGGTGTCGGCGACGGCCACGGAGGAAGACCCCGCGACGGCGGCGTCGGCCGCGGCGTTGAGCATGGCCTGATGGCCCGGCTGCCGGGCGGCGTCGGCCTGGACCGTTTTCTCCTGCAGGTAGTTCCGGAACCGCCGGGTCAGTACGTCATGCATGGCCGCGGTGTCGTCCGTGGCGGCGGCGCCGGTGACGGAGAACTTCCGGTACTCGGACTTCTTCGGCAGACCGTCCTCGACCACCACCATGGAACCGACCACGTTGGTGCCCTGGACGTGCGAGATGTCGTAACATTCGATCCGCATCAGCGCGACCGGCAGCTCGAGGGCCTCCTGCAGTTCCTGCAGCGCCTGGGACCGCATGGTCAGATCCCCGGCGCGCCGGGATTTGTGGAGTTTGAGGGCGTGCTCGGCGTTGTCCCGGACGGTGGACAGCAGGGCGGCCTTGTCGCCGCGCTGCGGCACGCGGACATCGACCCTTGCCCCGCGCAGCCCGCTGAGCCACTGCGCCAGCTCCGCGGCGTTGCTGGGCTCTGCCGGGACGAGGACCTCGCGGGGCAGTCTGCCCTGCAGGCCGGCTTCCTCGCCGTAGACCTGCTGGAGCAGATGCTCGACGAGGTCCGGGGTGGTGGTGTCCTCGACTTTTTCGACGACCCAGCCGCGCTGGCCGCGGATCCGGCCGCCGCGGACGTGGAAGACCTGCACGGCAGCTTCGAGTTCATCCTCGTGCAGGGCGAAGACGTCGGCGTCGGTGCCCTCCGCGAGGACGACGGCGTTGCGTTCGAAAACCTTCTTGAGCGCGACGATATCGTCGCGGATCCGCGCCGCCCGCTCGTAGTCCAGTTCCGCCACGGCGGCGGCCATGTCCTTTTCCAGCCGCGTGACGAAGGGTTTGGCCTCGCCGCCCATGAAGGTGCAGAAGTCCTCGGCCAGGGCGCGGTGCTCGTCGGCGGAGACGCGGCCGACGCAGGGTGCCGCGCACTTGTCGATGTAGCCGAGCAGGCAGGGCCTGCCGCTGGCCTCGGCCCGCTTCAGGACGCCGGTGCTGCAGCTGCGGACGGGGAAAACGCGCAGCAGGGTGTCCATGGTGTCGCGGATGGCACCGGCGGTGTAGGGGCCGAAGTAGCGGGTGCCCTTGCGGCGTTCGCCGCGCAGGACCTGGACGCGGGGGTACTTCTCCCCCATTGAGACGGCCAGGTACGGGTAGCTTTTGTCGTCCCGGAACATCACGTTGAACCGGGGCTTGAATTCCTTGATCCAGGTGTATTCGAGCTGCAGCGATTCGAGTTCGCTGCCGACGACGGTCCACTCGACGCTGCTGGCAGCATGGACCATCGCATAGGTTTTGGGGAGCAGCCCGGCCGGGTTGGCGAAGTAGGAGTTCAGCCGCGCACGGAGGTTCTTGGCCTTGCCGACATAGATGACCCGGCCGTGCGGGTCGCGGAAGCGGTACACGCCCGGATTGGTCGGAATCTCACCCGTCTGGGGTCGGTAACTCGCTGGATCTGCCACAGTTCAAGTCTACTGAGCCTGCGGCCGTGCCCGGGACGGCGGGGGCCCGGACCCTGGACCACGGGACGGACGAGAATTCGAAATTCGTCGATCGGGCCGTGCCGGATTAAAGTGGAGGCCACATTGGCGCCGCCAAGGGCGATGCCGCCCCCGGGCTGCGCCTTCAGTTCCGCGATTTGTTCAGGCTCGACGTCGTGAGTCACCGTGGTATTCCAGCCTGCCTGCGTGAAGGTCCCGGTCGGCCGTCTCGAAGAATCCGTCCGGGAGACGGACATCGTGAGGATGATCTTGCACCTTAGGGGACCTCCGGTGGCGGCGGAAGGCGGCGTGGCCGCCGTCGTACCTTTCGGTGCAGCACTCCCGGGGTCCGGCGGAACACGACAGGATCCGGTCGGCAGCCTAAATGAGGCCGTTTGTCCCTCTCCGGGGCGGGACGGGCAAGCCGACCGCGACAGCCGCCTTCTGACGCAACGTTCCTGCCTCAGATGCTGGAATGTTTGGTGGGGCCAAGGACTCCTAGTACTACAGTCGCGTGCTCCATTCGGACTATCGGGACGGTCCTGAGTGCAGCGGATCATGCCTCCGGTGCGATGCCGCAAGTCCCCTATTTTGTCGGGGCCTCGCAATAATCTGGGTTTATGGAAAGCACTGATTGGAGTGCCGATGGCAGGGAGGCGCTGGCGGCTGTTGCGGCGTTGACTGCGGCGCTGGATTCTGTCACCGGGGCCGGCGCTGACTGCACTGGTCCGTCCGGCTCGGATCACACTGGTGCATCCGGCGCCGATCCGTTGAGGGACGATCCGTTGCGGGAGTTGGCGGACGATTGCCTGGATGGTCTGGCCGATATGGCGCGGTGGGAGGCATGGGCCGCCGCGTTGAAGGTGCGGATGGCAGCGGCCTATCTCCGGGCCACCGACGCTTTGGCGCCACCGGCTGTGTCCCCGCACGATGCAACAGGCCAGGAGATGGCGGTGAGGGCTGAGGTCGCGTGTGTCCTGACGGTGAGCGAGGGGACCGCCGGGGCGTTCCTGGGCGACTGTCTGGCCCTGACGAAGGGTTTGCCGCTGACCCTGGCGGCGCTGGCGGCCGGGACGATCTCCTGGGCCCACGCCCGCATCATCGTCGACGAAACCATGAACCTGGATCCGGCCGGGGCGGCCGCACTCGAGGCGCACTTCCTGGACCCCTGCGCACCCAACCCGGCCCGCGGGTGCCCGGCTGGGGAGCTCATCCCGTCCCGGTTCCGCGCCAAGGCCCGCACCTGGCGGGAACGCCACCACCCGGTCAGCATTGAGAAACGCCACACCAAGTGTGCTGCGGACCGGCGGGTCGAGTTCCGCCCGGATTCTGATGGGATGGCCTGGTTCTCCGCCTACCTCCCGGCAGACACGGCCGCGGGGATCTGGGAGCGGACCACGGCCGCCGCGCGCGCCCTCCAGGGCCCGGCCGAGACCCGGACCCTGACCCAGCTCCGCGCCGATGTCGCCGCGACCTGGCTCCTCACCGGCGGCACCGGGATGGCCGCGGGCGGAACCTGCGGGACCTGCGGCGGCATTGGCGCGGCCGACGGCACCTGCGGAGGTGCATGTGGGAATGTGCCGTCGCCGCGGGCGCAGGTCCTGGTCACGGTCCCGGTGATGTCCCTGCTGGGCGCCGGGGAGGAACCGGCGATGCTGGACGGGTACGGGCCCATCCCGCCGTCCACGGCCCGGCGCCTAATCGCCGAGGGCGCCGGCTCCTTTTACCGGGTCCTGGTTGACCCGCGGGACGGTGCCCCGCTGGAAATCGGACGGACCAACTACCGCCTCACCACTGCCCAGCGGCAATGGCTCCGGCTCCGCGATGGCAGGTGCCCGTTCCCGGGCTGCAGCAACCATTCCCTCGACAACGACGCAGACCATCTCCTGGCCTGGTCCGACGGAGGCACCACCGGGATATCCAACCTCGGACAACCGTGTCCAAAACATCACCGCCTGAAACACAGTTCAGCCTGGACACCGGCCGGGGCCAGCAAAGACGCCCCGCCGGGCTGGACCTCCCCGTCCGGCCGGTATTACCCCAGCGAGCGACAGGACTGGGAACCACCCCACTGGCCCCACATTCTGGCAACGGAGACGGACACCGAGACAGACACCGAGACAGACACCGACGACCTGGTCTTCGATGGGCACCTCGACGAATCCGTCCTGGAGGACTTCCTGGCCCAACACGCCTGACCGCGGATTGCCGGCGTTCGAGCGAGGTACTCCCAGCAAGGTGGTGACAACCGGGCGCTAGAGATTTTCCCAAGTGGTTCGCGAAGCGCAACACCGCGGCAGCAGGGTGATACGCCGTCCCGTTCGAGGACTCAGGCGGCGTGCCTACTCGACGGTCTTGCTCTGGTTGTAGCTGGTGGAGCGTTCCTGGCCGCTGAGTTCCGCGATCGCGTCCATGATGCGGTCGGTGGCCTGGCGGCGGGCCGGCAGGGAGTGGTCCGGCCCGGTCTTGTCGAAGTACAGCGGTTCGCCGACCTTCATGGTGAAGTGCTGCGGCTTGACCGACTTGGTGTCCGCGGGCTGGAGGTGCTCGGTGCCGATCAGCCCGACCGGGATCACCGGGGCGCCCGTGGTCAGGGCAAGCCAGCCGACGCCGGTGCGCCCGCGATAGAGGATGCCGTCGCGGGAGCGCGTTCCCTCCGGGTAGATGCCGACGCCCTTGCCGGAGTCGAGGATCTCCAGCAGGGTTTTGAGCGCCTGGACGCTGGCGGCCTGTTCGCCGCGTTCCACCGGGATGGAACCGACAGCCTCGAAGAAGGACTTCATCGCCTTGCCCTTGACTCCGCCGGTGGTGAAATATTCCGCTTTGGCGAAGAAGGCCACGGGGCGGGGCATCAGCGCCTGGACGATCACGCTGTCCAGGAAGGACAGGTGGTTGGGGGCCACGATGAACGGGCCCTCCTTGGGCACGTTTTCCAGTCCGATGACCGTGGGCCGGCAGGTCGAGGTCACCAGGCCCCGCGTGGTCCAGCGGATTGCCTCAAACATTGCCATCGGTGTGCACCTCGTCTGCGGCTTCGGTCATGGGGTCAGGGGTCACTGCGTTCGGGTTCACGGCGTTGGCCCGTCCCGTATCCCGCCGGGCAATGGTCTCATGAAGGGCGGCGCTGCTGTGCACGATCTCCACTGCGCCGGCCGCGTCCAGTTCGCCGTCCGTAGCGAAGCCCCAGCCTACGCCGATGCAGTCGATTCCGTTGGCAGCCGCTCCGGCCACGTCCTGCGCGCGGTCCCCCACCATCACGGCATCCTGGGTGTCCAGGCCATATTCGCTGGCGAGGTCCGCCAGCGCCGCGGCTACGATCGCCGTCTTCCCGGATGGCGCACCGGCCGCTGCCGCCTCGTCGGCGGCCGAGCCGCGGATGGTGTGGAACAGGGCGGCGATGCCGTGGTGTTCCAGGACGATCCGGGCGATGCCTTCGGGTTTCTGGGTGGCGACGGCGATGGGCCGGCCGGCCGCGACGAAGGACTCCAGCAGCGCCCGGATGCCCGGGTAGAGGAGACTTTGGCCGATGCCCGTGGCGAGGTAGTGCGCACGGTAGATGCGGATGGCGTCGTCGAGCCGGTCGACGGGGACCCCGGCGATCTCCGTGAGGGAATGGCTGAGCTTCGGGCCGATCATGGCATCCATCAGGGCTTTGTTGGGAACGCCGAGTCCAAGCTCGGTGAGGGCCGCTGCGATTCCGTCCGATATCCCCCCGGCCGGATCGACAAGAGTGCCGTCCAGGTCGAAGATCACGGGCACTGTTGTTTGCGTCACCGGCCTAGTTTCTCACGAGAGCACGAATGCCAGAAACTCGCATGCCCCGGCGGGAATGTATCTGCGACGTCGGCGCCGGTGCCTACGGGGGAACTCCCGCGCAGGCACCGGCGGGCCTGCCTCAGGCCAGGATGTCGGCGAGGAAGGCCGCCGTGTGGCTTTCCTTGGACTTGGCGACCTGCTCCGGGGTGCCGGAGGCGACTATGCGGCCGCCGCCGGACCCGCCATCGGGGCCCAGGTCCACGATCCAGTCCGCGCTCTTGATGACGTCAAGGTTGTGCTCGATCGTGATGACCGTGTTGCCCTTTTCCACGAGGCCCTGGAGGACCAGGAGCAGTTTGCGGATGTCCTCGAAGTGCAGGCCGGTGGTGGGCTCGTCCAGCACGTAGATGCTGCGCCCGTTGGAGCGTTTCTGCAGCTCCGCAGCGAGCTTGACGCGCTGCGCCTCGCCGCCGGAGAGCGTCGTGGCGGGCTGGCCCAGACGGACGTAGCCGAGTCCGACGTCGACGAGGGTCCTGAGGTGCCGGGCGATCGGGGAGAAGGCTGCGAAGAACTCCGCACCTTCCTCGATCGGCATGTTCAGCACATCGGCGATCGTCTTGCCCTTGTAGTGGACTTCCAGGGTTTCGCGGTTGTACCGGGCGCCCTGGCACACCTCGCAGGGCACGTAGACGTCCGGCAGGAAGTTCATTTCGATCTTAAGCGTGCCGTCACCGGAGCAGGCCTCGCAGCGGCCGCCCTTGACGTTGAAGGAGAACCGGCCCGGCAGGTAGCCGCGGACCTTGGCCTCGGTGGTCTCGGCGAAGAGCTTTCGGATGTTGTCAAAGACCCCCGTATAGGTCGCCGGGTTGGACCGCGGGGTCCGGCCGATCGGGCTCTGGTCGACGTGGACCACCTTGTCGAGGTGCTCGAGGCCCTGGATGGACTTGTGCCGCCCCG